>NZ_BDIR01000009.1 GCF_001895145.1 Arcobacter sp. LA11
ATTCCTTGTCCAGCAATATCAGGAGCTGAACCATGAATTGGTTCATAGATTGCTGTTTTATCTCCTGTTGAAGCTGATGGTAATAATCCTATTGAACCTACTACCATTGAAGCTGTATCAGATAAAATATCTCCAAAAATATTTCCAGTAACAATTACATCAAACTGTTTTGGGTTTCTTACTAGTTGCATTGCTGCGTTATCTACATACATATGAGACAGTTCTACTTCAGGGTAATCAACTGCTAGTTCTTCCATAGTATCTCTCCACAATTGAGAAACTTCAAGAACATTTGCTTTATCTACTGAACAAACTCTTTTATCTCTTTTCATTGCAAGTTCAAATGCTTGTTTACCTATTCTTACAATTTCTGGTTTTGTATATACCATTGTATTATAAGCTTTCTCTCCATCGTTTGCTCTTGGTTGTCCAAAATAGATTCCACCAATTAGTTCTCTTACAACCATAATATCAACACCTTCAATAACTTCAGGTTTTAGTGTTGAAGCATTTACTAGTTCATCATATATAATTGCTGGTCTTAAGTTTGCATATACACCCATTTTCTCTCTAAAAGATAAAAGTCCTGTTTCAGGTCTTAATTCTCTTGGCAAGGTATCCCATTTTTCTCCACCAATTGCTCCAAACAGACAAGCATCTGAATTTAAAACACCTTCTACTGTTTCTTCTGGAAGTGGTTTACCAGTTACGTCAATTGCAATACCACCCATTAGATATTCTTTATATTCTAAAGAGAATCCACAAGAATAAGAAACTGCATCTAATACTTTGATTGCTTCATCTACTATCTCTGGTCCTATTCCATCACCTTTGATTATTGATATATTATATTTTTTCATAATCTACTTAACTCCCATTTCAGCTTTTGCATAATTAATTAATCCACCAGTAGCAATTAATTCTTGCATAAAATCAGGAATTGGAATAAATTTATATGTTTTATTTGTTGTATTATTAGTAATTTCACCAGCATCAAGATTAATTGAAATTTCTTCACCTTCTTTAATCTCTAAAGATTCAGGTAATTCAAAAATTGGCAATCCCATATTAAAAGCATTTCTATAAAAAATTCTAGCAAATGATGGAGCAACAACAGCCGCAACACCTGCTGCTTTTAAAGCAATTGGGGCATGTTCTCGTGACGAACCACATCCAAAGTTTTCACCGGCAACTATAATATCACCTCTTTGTAATTTATTAGGAAATTCAGGATCTGCATCTTCCATAACATATTTTGCTAAATGCTCAGGATCTGAACTATTTAAATATCTTGCAGCAATAATAACATCAGTATCTATATTTGCTCCAAAATTCCAAACTTTTCCAGTAATTTTATTCATATTGTTTTTCCTTATTTACCATACTTTTTTGATTAAAAAAGTAGTTACATAGTTTTTTAAAAGAAAGGCATTTTATCTAAAATTTTAAAAATAGTAGATTAAATGTAAAATAATTAATAATTTCCTCAACTAACTTCGGTATAATATCTGACTATCTTTAAAACAAATGAGGAATATCCATTTATGAGCGCAAAAGATCTAAATAAAGTTATTGAAACTACTGTAAAAGAATACAAAGATTCAATACTTACATTTGAAAAACTTATTAAAATTTTTTCAAAAGCGCCATCATCTGCAAACATTAAAAAACTTTTAGCTTTCATACAACTATATAACGTAACGTTAATTAGTTCTCAAGAACAAGCAAAAAGAATGAATGCTGAAGAGGCGAAGAGAAAAGAAGACTTAATAAAAAAAATGAAAGAAAACGACGATGATGTCTTTGATCTTCTAAAGAGTAAAGAACTTCTTGAATGGTCAAGATCAGATTCTCCTGTTAGAATGTACCTAAGAGAAATGGGACAAATCCCTCTTCTTACAAAAGAAGAAGAGATTGAAATTTCTAAAAAAATTGAAATGGGTGAAGATGTTATTCTTGATGCCATATGTTATGTTCCATATTTAATTGATTTTATTTTAGAATACAAAGAACCTCTAGTAAATAGAGAAAGAAAAGTAAAAGAATTATTTAGAAACTTCGATGATGAAGATTCTGATTCTTCTGATGAACCTGAAGAAATTGAAGAAACAGATGATTCTGATGATGCTGATGGTCAAGGAACTAAAAAACAAAAAAAGCTTGATAAAAGAGCAGAAACAATTATCAATGCTTTTAAAATTTTAGAAAAAGCAAAAAAAGACTGGTTAAAGTTCCAAGCTAAAGAAGAAGCAAAATCTGATAGTGAAGCAGACCAAATGCTATTTAACTTAGCAATTGCATTTAAGAAAAAAGTTTTAAAAGAAGCATTATTAGACTTAGGTCCTACTTCTAAACTTATTACTGAAATTGTAAAAGCTATGGAAACTGCGCTTAAATCTGATACAGGTTTTGAAACAGAATTAAAAAAATTAGAGTATAAATTACCACTATTTAATGATATTTTATTAAAAAATCATCAAAAGATTTTAGATAATATTGTTAATTTATCAAAAGTACAAATTACTTCTATGGTTCCAGAAGCTACTATGGTTTCTACTTATATGGAAATTAAAAAACTTTTCCAGACAGCAGAAGCATCTAAAGGTGGATTTGATTTAGAACCTGAAGAATTAATTGATGTTCTAGAACAAATTAAAAGAGGTAAGAGAATCACTGATGAAGCTAAAACTAGAATGGCTAAATCAAACCTTAGACTTGTTGTATCTATTGCAAAAAGATATACAAACAGAGGTTTACCATTCTTAGATTTAATTCAAGAAGGTAATATTGGTCTTATGAAAGCCGTTGATAAGTTCGAATATAAAAAGGGATATAAATTCTCTACTTATGCAACTTGGTGGATTAGACAAGCAATCTCTAGAGCAATTGCAGACCAAGCTAGAACTATTAGAATTCCAATTCATATGATTGAAACTATTAATAGAATTAATAAAATCATTAGAAAAGGTATTCAAGAAAATGGTAAAGAGCCAGATGTAGATGAAATCGCAAAAGAAGTAGGACTACCAGTTGATAAAGTTAAACAAGTAATTAAAATTACTAAAGAACCTGTATCACTTGAAGCACCTATTGGTTCTGATGATGATGGTAAATTTGGAGACTTCGTTCCTGATGAAAAAGCTCCAACACCAGTTGATAATATCATGAAAGAAGATTTACAAGGTCAAATAGACCAAATTCTTGCACAGCTTAATGAAAGAGAACAAGCCGTTGTTAGAATGAGATTTGGTCTTATGAATGATGCATCAGATAGAACACTTGAAGAAATTGGGAAAGAACTTTCTGTTACAAGAGAAAGAGTTAGACAAATTGAATCGAGTGCTATTAAGAAATTAAAGCACCCTAAAGTAGGTAAAAACCTTAAAAACTATGTTGAGAGTTAAAATATAATGAACTTTTATGAAGAATGGGTTGAACTAGACTTAAATCCTATTATATCTTTTTCCTCAACGGGGAAGATTATATATTCAAATCAAGAGGCTCAATTTTTGCTTAGTAGAATTAAGCAAAAAGAGCTTTTTGATTTAGCTTTAAAACATGCTCCTCAAACTTTTGGAGTAGAAACTACATACTTTGACTTAAATATTAAAAACTATGTCTTTTATGCAATAACTGTTAAATATGAAAATGAAGATGAAATTCATATGAAACTTTATAAAAGTGCAATGGTAAAAAAAGATTCTCAATTAAGTACAAAAAATACTAATATAACAAATATTTTTACACTTGTTGATTTAGCAATCTCGACTAAAAAAATCAAATCAAATTCAAAATTTATTAAAAACTATGATCCATCTATTCCAGAGTTTAAAATAAATGCAAGTGAATTTATAAAAGCCCTTAACCTTATATATGATGTATTTGAAGAATCATCGATGCTTACAACTTCTGTTATATTAAAAATAGGTGAATACATAAGAATTGATGGAAAAAAACACTCTATAATTAGTGTAGAGATTTTTTCAAATACTGAATGTTCAGTTAAAGACTTTAATTATAAAGATGAAAATGCATCTTTCATAATTACAAAAGATGAAGATAAAATTACAATAGACTTACCACTTATTCTTGACTAGTTTTAAATACAAACTTAGCAACTAAAACAGATAAAGGAACAACTCCTAATCCAACTAAAAAAGGAATAGGTAAAAAAAGTTTATTGTTATTTAATGCAAAAAATCCAAATATTAAAAAAGCATACCCAATTACTCTATAAATTGAAACAAATCCACCAGCAGAAAAAAGAGTATTTTTAAAAGAATTTTTCTTAACATTTTTCTTCTCATGGTCAATAATTTCTTTTATTTTTTCAGGAGTTAATTCTTCTTCTGGAATTTCTTCATATTCAGTATATAAATCATAAGGATCATCAATCTCATCAATTTTATCCCTATCTTCAGTCATCATATTTTTTGAAGTATCTAAATTTGATATTCTATTATTGATATTTTTTCTATATGATAAAAAAGATGCAATGGTTACAGATAAAGAACCTATAAAAGCAACTTGTGTATTTAAAAACCATATTAAATCATAAAATGTAATTGAAAAGACAATTAAGCAAAGGTCAACAACAATAAAGACCTTTGCAAAATTTAAAATGTTATTGTTATTATTCATCTTCGTCGTCAGACTTATCTCCATGTTTTGCACGGTAAGCATATCTCGGGTCATTTTCTAAACCTTCAAACTCTTTTTGTGCTCTTTTATAGGCTTTATATATATTAAGTCCAGCAGCAGCAATACCCCAAAAAATACCAAGCCATAAAGTCCATGAATACCCGGTCCATTCTTTAAGTCCATATCCTATAGCAAAACCAATAACTATTGCAGCAACAATAGAAATTCCTAAAGAAAGATTATCAAGTGCAACAATCTTATCTCTATGTTTAGGTACTTTTTGTTCTTCTTTATTTTCCATAATTATCCTATTGAATAAAAGTACAACAGTAATCTGTTACTTCTAATACTTTGATGTCAAAACTACAATTTGCAGGAACTTCAAAATAATCTCCAGCTTCAATTGTCTCCCAATTGCTATCACCACAAGCAATTAGTACTTCAACACGCCCTGAAATAATTTCCATATGTTCAGCATCTTCTGTATTAAAAGTATACTCACCAGGCATCATAACACCTAATGATTTTTTCACTCCATTTTCATCAACAAATGACCTACTTGTAACATTTCCATCAAAGTATATGTTCGCTTTTTTAACTAATTCGACATTCTTCATAACTGGCATAATATTCTCCTCTTATAAGTTTTTCATAATTTCATCAGCTGCATTAATACAAGCATCAATATCTTCATCAGTAATAACTGTAGAAATAAACCCTGCTTCATATTGTGAACAAGCAAAATAGAAACCTTTTTTAATCATTTCATGATGAAACTTACCAAATTTTTCAAAGTCACAAAAGTCCGTAACTTCTGCGAAGTTTTTAGGCATTTTATCTGCAAAGAAGAAACCAAACATACTTCCTCTTGTATCAACTTGAAGACCTATATTATTCTTACTTGCTACTTCTTTTAATCCATTTATCAGTTTAACTGCTTTTTTATTTAACTCTTCATACATAGCTGGGTTTGCTTTTAATTTTTTAAGAGATACTAAACCCGCTGCCATAGCAACTGGATTTCCACTTAGTGTTCCTGCTTGGTAGATTGCACCATCAGGAGAGAGTTCTCCCATAATTTTTTGTGAACTCGCAAAAGCACCTACTGGCATACCTGCACCAATTACTTTACCGAAAGTAATGATATCTGCTTGAACATCTAAGATTCCACTTGCACCTTTTAAAGATGCTCTAAATCCTGTCATTACTTCATCAAAAATAAGTAATGCATTATTTGCATCACAAAGCTCTCTACAAGTTTTTAAGAACTCCGGACTTGCAGGAACTAATCCCATATTTCCAGCAATTGGTTCAATAATAATACAAGAAATATCATTTGAATCTTCAAAACATTTTTTAAGATTTTCTATATTGTTATATTCACATAATAATGTATGTTTTGTTAAATCAGCAGGTACTCCAGGAGAACTTGGTGCTCCAAAGGTAGCCATACCTGAACCAGCTTGTACTAATAATGAATCTGAATGTCCATGGTAACAACCTTCAAATTTTACAATATCATTTTTTCCTGTAACACCACGAGCTAGTCTAATTGCAGACATTACTGCTTCTGTACCTGAACTTACAAATCTTACTTTGTCAATATTGTCATACATATCAACAATCTCTTCAGCTAACTGGGTTTCTAAAAGTGTTGGTGCCCCAAAAGATAAACCTTTCTTACATGTATTAATAACAGCTTCTTCAATATCACTATCACAATGCCCAAAAATTAGTGGTCCCCAAGACTGTACAAAATCTAAATATTTATTACCATCTATATCAACTATATAAGCGCCCTCACCTCTATCAATAAATGGTGGAGTTCCTCCAACTGATTTAAATGCACGTACAGGTGAATCAACACCACCAGGGATTACTTCTTTAGCTTCTTCATAAGCTTTCACAGAATTTTCAAACATTTTTTATCCTATTATAATTACTACTTTTAAATTAAAAGCAATATTGTACTATAATCGCGTTATGAAACTAATTATATTTGCATTTATTTTATCTCTAACTATACATATTTTACTTTTTTCTCCATTAACACAGAAAAAAGAAGAATTAAAACAAAATCCTTCAACATCTAAATATGTAAAAAAATCATCTGTTCAATATGTAAGACTGCAACCAAAAATTATTCCAAGTCCAAATATTATAAAAAAAGTTGAAATAGTAAAGCCTATACAAAAAAAAATTATTCCTAAGAAAAAACTAAAAACTTATAAAAAAGTAGAAAAGAAAAATATAAAACCTCAAAAAAGAAAAAAAATTGTAAAAAAACCTAAAATAATTATTCCAAAACCAATTAAGAAAGTTGAAACTAGACCAAGTTTTACAAAACAAGTTCCAATAAAACCTCAAAAAAAGAGACAAACTATTCCTAAAAAATCTTTAGAAAACTTTTTATTAGCAGACCCTGTTCCTTTAGATAGAAGACTTTTAGATGATATTACAAAAAGCTATTTAAAACTTTATGGTGAAGAATATAATTCTTTCACTAAAGTTCAAAAAGTTTATCTACAAAAAAATCTTAAAAATATAGGTAGAATCACAGAAAGATATCTAAAGTATCCAGCAATTGCAGTTAGAACAAGACAACATGGAATGAATATTGTACAATTTAATTTACATCCTAATGGAAATATAAGTGATTTGAGACTAAGTCACTCTTCTGGACATTCAAGTTTAGATAAAAATACTATTGAAACAATTGAATATGCTTATAAAGATTATCCAAGACCAAAAACAGTGACAAAAATAAAAATTTATGTTTCTTACAACTTGTATTAAGTAAAATACAAAAAATTATAATATATACCAAGGTAATTAATGTTAACAGATAAAATAAGAAATAAAGAAAATGGAATTATTCTATACGGAATTACTCCTCCAAAAGTTAACCACACTGAAGAAGAAATAAGAGATATTGCTAAAAGACATATTGATAGAATCTCAGCATTAGACGTAGATGGATTAGTATTATACGATATTCAAGATGAATCAGATAGAACAGATGAAAAAAGACCCTTCCCTTTTATTAAAACATTAAATCCTTGTGAATACTCAAAAAACTATTTACAAGAATTAAATACACCAAGAATAGTTTATAGAGCAGTAGGAAATTACACTCCTGAAAGGTTCACAGCTTGGCTTGAAGATACAAAACAAAGTCAAGTTCATTCTGTATTTGTAGGAGCTGCTTCACATGAACAACAAAATAATATTACATTAAAAGAAGCATATGAGTTAAAAAAAGAAGTAAACAATAATCTATGTCTTGGTGGAATTGCAATTCCTGAAAGACATACAAAAAAACATGATGAACATTTAAGAGTATTTTCTAAGAAAAATAGCTCTTGTGAATATTTTATCACTCAATGTGTTTATGACTTACATGCAGCAAAAACTTTTTTAACTGATTATGCAAAATATGCAAAAGAAAACAACTATGATATGGTTCCAATTATTTTTACATTAACTCCTTGTGGAAGTTCAAAAACACTAGACTTTATGAAATGGTTAGGAATTAATGTACCTAATTATTTAGAAGAGGATTTAAAAGAATCAGGAGATATTCTACATGAATCAGTAAAATTATCTCGAGATATTTTTGAAGAGCTATACAAATTTGGTCTAAAAAAAGGTATTCCGGTTGGTTGTAATATTGAAAGTGTTGCAATTAGAAAAGCAGAAATTGAAGCTTCTATAGAGTTGCTAGATGAAGTAAAAGATATTATTAAAAATAACAAATAGTTTTTAATCAATTTTCCAATAAAAAACTCTGTTTTCATCTCCTGCTGAAAACAATTCATTTTCTCTAATGAATTTGATTGTTGTAGGAGTTGAATAATGTCCTATCAATTTATTCATTTTCTTTTTAGTATTTACATTAAATACTTGTAAGTTATTTTCTTCTCCACTAGAATAAACACCAATATTTCCACTTGGGCTTAAACTTGCTGTGTACACTAAAAAATCACTTTTTATATAATATGGTTCTGAGTTTTTTGGATAAACACCAACTCTTCTGTCTTGACCTGCAGTTATTATATTTCCATTTTTATAATCTATTTTATAAATATTATCTACATTTTGAGATTCAAAAATCTTAATAACTTCACCAGACTTTACATCTGTTAAAGTTACCCGTCCACTCTCACTTGAAGTTATCATAGTTTTTCTATCTTCACTTAATACAACATCTGAAAAAGTACTTTGTTCAAGATGTTTTCTATAAGTTTTATAACTATCTGACATATTATATAAAATCATTTCATGTGCAACAGTACCTAAAATAAATTTCTCATCATCAATAAATCGTGCTTCTCTTACAGCTAGTTTATTTTCTGCTTTTATAATATGTTTTAAATTCATGCCATCATGCAACCAAACATCTCTGAAACCCTTTAAAGTTGTACTTACAAAAAGAGTTTTACCGTTATGTCTATCAACACTAAGTATTTTTGATGTTACTTGTTCACCATGAACATTATACATTGGAGGTAATACAATTTCATCTATCTTTTTTTGTTTAAACAAATCAAAAACTTCAATTGTACCCATTGCATTTGAAACAAAAAGATTTGAACCATCTAACACAAAATCATATACTAAGTCTCTTGTTTCTAAAACAAAAATTGGTTTTATATCTTTAGCATTTAGATTAATAAGAAAAAATAAAAGAATAAAAAAATATTTAAAAAATTTCATAATTTAATTATATCAAAAGAGTTTTAGAATATTAACTTTTCTTTAGCATAAATATAATAATATACCTTATATTATTCGAGGACTCATTTTGGAAGAAATTATTAATCAAAAATCATCAAATTATTTTATAAGACTTTTTAGAGGAGAAATATCTCTTCCTATGACATATTGGGTTTGGTTTTTCTTTATAAATTTTATCATTTTAACTACTTCAAGCTTTTATTTTAACAATTTACCAGTAGAGTTAAGTACAAATCAAAGGTACATAAGCATATTTATTGCCATATTTTCTATTTTTTATTCAATATATATATTAATTGCTGTTTGGAGAAGTGCAACAAATCATGATGGTTCAAAATTTTGGGCAAATGTTGCAAAAATTATTGTTATTTTTAACTTTATAAACTTAAGTATGGAAAGTTATAATTTTACTAAAAACTTTACAGATGAAACTTATGCATTAGAAAATAGTATTAAACAATTAGAGAAAAAAACACCCATAAAAATAAGTGAAGATGTTTATATTACAAAAGCTGCAATAGACGAAAAAAATATATACTATACATATGAACTTCAAAACTTTGGTAATGAAAAATTTTCGCAAACAAATAAAAATTTATTAAAAGATGATGTTACAAAAGCAACTTGTAATGATATAAAATCTAGTAATTTATTAAAGCAAAACTATAAATTTTATTACTATTATACAACTAAAAAAAATATAAAGATTGCAGAAATAAAAGTTACAAATGAAGATTGTATTCAATCAAATAGAGATGAAAATATATTAAGAGAAATATTAAAACAACAAAGTTAAAGAAAAAGAGAGATTAACTACTTTATAGTAGCTAATACTAATTCTCTTAATGTTTTACAGGCAACAGCAGTTGAAGCTGCAGAAGTATCATATTTAGGCGATAATTCTACAATATCAAGACCCACTACATTTTCTAATTTACTTAACATACCAATAATTTCAAGCATATGATGAAAATTTATTCCACCAGGTTCTGGTGTTCCAGTTCCAGGGAATACAGCTGGATCTAATACATCTAAATCTATAGTAATATAAACTGGTTTATCTTTGATTCTTCTAATACAAGACTCTAAAGTGTTATATGTAAACTTTTCTAGATGAGTATGTTTTTTTGCCCACTCAAACTCTTCTTTTAAACCGGAACGTATACAGAATTGATTGATTTTTCCAATACCAACTTGATCATAAATTCTTCGTATTACAGTTGCATGACTTAATGATTCACCTAAATACTCTTCTCTCAAATCAGTATGTGCATCAAAATGAATTATTTGCAAATCATCATATTTTTTTGATAAAGCTTTTACAGGAGCTAAAGAAACTAAATGCTCTCCACCGATCATAATAGGAATTTTGTTTGCATCTATAATTTCTTGAACATGCTCTTGAATCATCCGTAAAGCAACTTTTTTATCTCCAAAAGGAAGCTCTAAATTTCCATAATCAAAAAGTTTTAAATCTTCTAAATCTTTATCTAAATAAGGGCTATAACTTTCTAACCCCCAAGAGTCTTCTCTCATAGCACTAGGGGCAAATCTTGCACCTGGTTTAAAAGAAGTTGTACCATCAAATGGAGCTCCAAAAAGTACAGCTTTTGATTCCTCAAACCCATCTTCAAAACCAATAAAACTACTTCCTTGTGCTTTCATTATAATCTCCTCTCAAAACTATACATATCCATAAATCTAAATGCAAGTAAATTTTCTAAAATAGCAAATAGAACAATAAAATTAATAAATGAGCTCCCACCATAGGAGAACATGGGTAAAGGCAAGCCAACAACAGGGGCATAACCTATTACCATTAAAATATTAATACTCATATCCAAAAATATTAAAAGACCTAATCCGGAGGCAAAAGCACGAATTACAAAATCATCATGAAAATAGTAATTCATGGATAGTAAATGTAGTATCAATAAACCATAAATAAATATTAAACCAAAAGCACCTAAAAACCCATATCTTTCCACAAAATATGCAAAAATAAAATCACTTGTTGCAATAGGTAAAAACTTCAATTGTGTTTGAGTAGCTTCTGAAGTATCTTTACCTAACAAGCCCCCATTTCCAATTGCTATAATAGACTGTTGTACTTGATAACTTGGCTTTTCAGATAAAAAATCTTTTATTCTCTTTTTTTGATAATCTTTAATTAAATTTGTATAAATTAAAGGAGAAGTAAGTGCTATTGCTAAAAATATTGTTGTCCAGATTTTCCAATTTACACCAACAATGAATAAAATTCCATAACCTACTAATAAAAGAACTAAAGCAGTGCCTAAATCAGGCTCTTTTGCAATTAAAATAAATGGCAATAAAATATAAAAAGAGAAATAAATAAAATCTTTTGCATTATATCCATCTCTATCAGGTTGTCTGTTTTGAATTAAATAACCTAACATTAAAATAAATACAGGTTTGAAAAGTTCACTAGGCTGAATTGTTAAACCACCAATTGGCAAGGCTAGCCACCTTTTAGCACCTAATCTTGTTTCACCAAAAAATTCAACTGCTAATAATAATATAATCCCAAGCCAATACAATAAAGGTATAAGTCTAATATGCCTTCTTATGGGTAAAATAAATACAATCAAAAAAGCAACTAAAGATACGCTAAAGTATACTAATTGCTTATTTGCTAGTGCAGTATTAGTTTCACTAATTAATTTATATGAAAGTAATACCAAAGGTAAAACAAATATTATTAATAAATAGTCAAAATGAGATATAATTCTTTTGTCAAATAAACGCATAGTGAAAGAGTATCGAAATATGGATAAATTTTTTATTGTTCAAGAGCCAAATCGTTTAGATAAATTCTTAAGTCTAAACATCGAAGCTTCAAGAAATCAAATAGAACAACTTATAAAAAAAGGTTTTGTAAATGTTGATGGAAAAAATATTACAAAAACAGGATTAAAATTAAAAGAAAATCAAAACGTTGAAGTTAGCTTTCCAGAAGCCCAAATAAACCCAATAAAAGACATTGAATTTGTAAAAGAGTCTTTAAAAGACAAAGAAGTAAAAATAATCTATGAAGATGATTACATTTTAGTTCTAAATAAACCCTATAACTTAACAGTACATGATGCACCAAGTGTAAAAGATGCAACTTTAGTAGATTGGTTAAAGCTTAAAAACATTTCACTATCTACTATTAGCGGAGAAGAACGACATGGAATTGTTCATAGACTAGATAAAGGAACAAGTGGAGTAATGGTTATTGCAAAAACCAATGAAGCACATACAGGATTAGCTACTCAACTTGAAGATAAATCTATGGGAAGATATTATATAGCCATAACAGACTTACCACTAAAAGATGAAATAATTATAGAAAAACCAATTGCTAGAAGCCCTAACAATAGACTTAAAATGGCAATAGTAGAAAATGGTAAAAATGCAAAGTCTGCTTTTAGTAAAATAGAACTCTCAAAAAATGAAAAATATGAACTAATTGCATGTAAGCTTTTTACAGGAAGAACCCATCAAATCAGAGTACATCTAAGTTCGATAAATAGGCATATATTAGGAGATAATTTATATGGATTTAAGGGCGAATTAAATAAAATAAATAGATTTTATTTACATGCATATAATCTATACTTAATTCATCCAATTACAAATGAAAAAATGAGTTTTACGGCAAACTTAAGTGATGATATGCATAACTTTTTAGAAAAAAACTTTAATATGGAGAGTTTAAATGACAAAATTAATGAGACTAACATCGTTAACAGCTTTAATTTTATTAGTTAGTGGATGTGCTTATAAAGATAAATTATCAAAACCAGTAGCCCCAAAAATTGATGAAACACTTGAAGTAGTTGATTCTGCTTCTATTAGATCTATTTCAGATATGAATGCAGTTGCTTTTGAATGGAGAAAAGTTGATGACCCAAGAGTAGTTGGATATCATTTCTATAGAGCAAATATGCAAAAAGATGGAGCAAAATTAAAACTTATTGATACAATTGAAAATAAATATACTACACATTATGTTGATGAAGATTTAGAACCAAACACAAAATATGTTTATAAAATTTCATCTGCAACAGATTCGGATATAGAATCAAGAACTACAGCAGACTATGTAGTTTCAACTCTTCCAAAAATGGAAGGAGTAAGTTTTATTCAAGCTATTTCAAATCTTCCTAGACAAATAAAGATTATTTGGAGACCACACTCAAATGAAAGAGTAGAATCATATGTAGTTCAAAGAAGTACTCCTCAAACAGCAGAATGGAAAAATCTTAAAACAATTGAGGGAAGATTACAAGCTGAATATATAGATGAAGATCTAGATGATAATGTAATTTACAACTATAGAGTATTTGCAAAAACTTTTGATGAATTATTATCTCAAGCAAGTGAAATTGTAAAAGCTCAAACGAAACCTTTACCAAAGGGAATTCTAGGATTAAAAGCAACTAATGACTTACCAAGAAAGATAGCACTTAACTGGCAAGCTTCTGATACTTCTGATATTATTAAATACAATATTTATAGAAGTACAGACTCTACTAGTTACTTTGATAAAATCAAAACTGTAGATGCTCAAACTTTAAGTTTTGATGACTTTGTAAATGAAGATGGAAAAGTATATTTCTACAAAATAAGCTCTGTTGATAAAGATGGATTAGAAAGTAATTTAAATATAAACTCTATAATGGGAGCAACACTAGGTAAATTAAATAAACCTATTATTACTTTAGCTCAAATTCAAGGTGAAAAAGCAATATTAAATTGGCAATCTGGTGATAACAGAGCTGTTTCTTATATCATTCATAAAACAATAAAAGAGAACTTCTTTAAATCAAAAACAATTAAATTTGAAGGAATCACTGCTTTAAGATATGAAGATAAAGATATAGTGAGAGGTGTTGAATATAATTATGCAATTCAATCTGTTGATAAATTTGGAATAGTATCACCTAAAACAAATAAAACAGAATTAGTATTACCAAAATTAAAAAAGTTAAATTAATATATGCCTCATATAGTTTTTGATAAATTTAATAAAGAATTAGTAACGCCTCTAAAAAAAGAGGACGTAAGTTTTGATTTCATTGCAAAATCATATAACTTTACAGAAAAGATAAGAAAAACTGAATATAAAATTTGTGTAGAAAAAGAGAATAAAAAATTTTTATTAACACTTAAAGAAAAAGATGAAAACTATCTTTTAAAAGCAGATAAAGTTACAAGAGTAACTCCTGTACAGTTAGTAAAAGATGCATTAAATGATTATGCAAATGAAGTTGAAGCAAATATTATCTTTTCAAATACTCAAGATAGTAACCAAAAAGTTAGACCTACACAAAAATATTTAAAAGATATTGATTATTTTATTAATGACTTTAAAACTGACAAAGAGATTCAAATTGAAATTGGATTTGGAAGTGGTAGACATCTTATTCATCAAGCTAAAGAAAATCCTGATGTACAGTTTATTGGTCTAGAAATTCATACTCCATCTATAGAACAAGTTCTAAAGCAAATAAAAATTCAAGAGTTAGATAATATTTTAGTTGTAAACTATGATGCTAGACTTTTTATGGAATTTATAAATTCAAATAAAGTAGGTAAAATATTTGTACACTTTCCTGTTCCATGGGATAAAAAACCTCATAGAAGAGTATACTCAAATGCCTTTATAAACGAAGCTTTAAGAGTATTAAAACTAGAAGGTACTTTAGAACTTAGAACTGATAGTAGAAAATATTTTGATTATTGCACAGAACTTCTAACAAATCTTAATAGTGGAAGAATTACAATTGATATAAATAAAGACCTTCCAATATCAAGTAAATATGAAGATAGATGGAAAAAACAAGGAAAAAATATCTATGATGTAATCTTATCTTGTAATCAAGAAGATGAAGATATCAATCTAGATTATAACTTTTCATTTGATGAAGATATTGAATATGATAAAATCATCGAAACTCTTAGTACAAAAGCTGTGGTAAAAGATGACTACTTTATCCATATTGAAGATTTATTTACAATAGAAGAGAAAAAAAATTCTGGACTTATTCAAATAACATTTGGAAGTTTTGATAGACCTCTTAGTAAATATATTTTAATAGAAGAGAAAAAAGCAAGATATTTTCAAGACTTACCATTGCCAACAAGTGCAAATATGAAAGCCCATAACAAATTAAAAGAGATGCTAAAATAATGATAGAAGCCAAAAATATATATCTTTCGTATGATGAAAACAAATACATTATTAAAAAAGGTAATTTTTCAATTAAAGAAAAAGAATTTATATTTATTGGTGGAACAAGCGGTAGTGGAAAATCAACACTATTAAAATCATTTTATGGAGAAATTCCTTTAAAGCATGGTAATCTAAATATTGCAGGACAAGAGGTTTTTGGAATAAATGGAAAACCACTAAGACGACTTAGAAAAGATATTGGTATTATCTTTCAAGATTATAAACTAATCAAAGAGTGGACTATTGAAGAGAATATCATGATTCCTTTAAAAATCAATGGATATTCACATGATATTTCAAAAGAGCAAGCAATAAAGCTTTTAAGCCACGTTAAACTATCACATAGACAAGGATACTATCCAAATGAACTAAGTGGAGGAGAACAACAAAGAGTTGCAGTAGCACGTGCTCTTGCTCACAATCCAAAAATTATAATTGCAGATGAACCAACAGGTAACTTAGATGACTATTCTGCTGATGTAGTTTGGAATTTACTAAAAGGTGCAAATGAACAACTAGGAATAACAGTAGTTGTTGTTACGCATAGAGTTCCTAAAAACTTTGGAATAAGATTTAGACAATTATCTATTGAAGATGGGATTATTTATGAAGTTTCTTAAAAATACATTTGCTTTTATAGTTCCATTAACAGCAATGTTAATATCATTTATAATATATATTTTCTCATCAAATATTTTAGAAAACTATAAAGTAAAAATAGCAGATGATTATTCTATTGTTATAATTACAAATACACCTTTAATAAAAGAAGATATATCATCTCTTGCAGATATAAGAGTTGAAAGAATTATAACTTTAGAAAAAGACAATATAATTACTAATATTAAATCAAATTTATCAAAATCATCAATTGATTTATTAAAAAGAAAACTTCCTCATTTTTATAAAATAAAACTTGAAGTTTTTCCAACTACTTCCGAGTTAGAAACTATAAAAAATACTTTATATCAAAATAAAAATATTAGAAAAGTAGAAATCTTTTCAAAAAATCATAATAGTGTTTATCTCTTACTCCTACTACTAAGTCAAATAAGTTTTATACTATTTACAATAATTACAATCTTTGCAATTATAATAATTTCAAAACAAATAAGAATTTGGTTTTATGAACATCATGAAAAAATTACAATTTTAAAACTACATGGTGCATCTATATTATATAGTTCATCAACAATTTTAAAATATGCTATTTTTAGTTCACTAATTTCTTTTATGATTGTTTCTGGAATATTTATATATTTAGTTGATAATATAAGTGTCTTATTACCTAATGATTTAGAAGATATTGTAAAAATATCTTTAACAGTAGAAAACTCATTAATAAAAGTTTTTCTCTTATCTTTTGGTATTTCAATCCTAACTATTCTTGGTGTATTGTTAAAATATAAAATGAAACATGACTAGATATCTTTTTTTAATATTTTTAACTTTTTCATTCTTAATTGCTTCAACTAAAAGTATTGATAAGAAAATAGAAAACAATGAAAAAATACTTAAAAGTAATGCCTCAGTACAAAAGAAAAAAGATTTACAAGTAAAAATTTTAGCACGTCAAATTACTAATCAAAATAAAGAACTTACAAAACTAGAGAATAATATTAAAATTATAAATAATGATATACAAAAACATGAAGTCCAATTAAAAGAAGCTAAAAATAGATTAAAAGATTTACAAAAAAGCTCAAAAACACTTATAAAAGAAAAAAAAGATAATGAAAAACAGATTGTTAAAGTTATTATTGATGACTTTTCTTCTTCAATTGCATTAAAACTTGCCAGTGAAAGTAGTCTAGATGAATTAATTGATTCTGAAATATATACTATCCTTTCACAAAGTTCTAAAGATGAAATTCTTAAATTAAACAATAATTATGAACTTTTAACTCAAACAAAAAAACAGAACAAAAATAAAATAAAAAATATCAGCCAATATATTGAAAAAAGAAAAAAGAAAAAAAAGATATTAAATTTATTAAAAAAGAAATATTCAAAATCACTTGTATCTTTAGAAAAAAAACATAAAGACTACCAAGAAGAATTAAAAAGTAGTATAAAAAAACAAAATTCACTAAAACAACTTTTGGGGAAACTTAATATTTTAAAGAAAGAAGAATTAGAAAAACAAAAACGTGCAAGAATTGCAAAAGCAAAAAAACTTGCTGCTCAAAAAAGAAAAAAACAGAAGAGCTCAAAAAAGAGTAAATCAAAAAGTAAAAAAGAAACCTATAGTGTTAGTGATACTAGAAATAGTAAATATGCAAAAAATCTTGATATAGATGTTAGAATGTTAGGTTCTTCAACTTCTGGAGTTAAAATCTCAAGGTACAGAGGTAAGAAAACAATTGCTCCACTTGATTCTTTTAAAGTAGTTAAAAAATTTGGTAAATACTTTGACCCTGTTTATAAAATAGAACTATTCAACGAATCTATGGTTCTTAAAACAAAAAGATCAGAAGCAAAAGTAAAATCAATTTTTAATGGCAAAATTGTATATGCAAAAAAAGACGCTGGTATGCTTGAAAATGTTGTAATCATTCAGCATAAAAATGGCCTGCATACTATTTATTCACATCTAGATAAAATCTCTCCATCACTAAAAGTTGGAAGATGGATAAAAAAAGGATATGTAGTAGGACGAGTAAATAATACTCTAACCTTTCAAGCTACAAAAAATGAAGCACATATAAATCCAAAAGACCTATTTAGAATCTAGTTTTATATTAATAACACTATTAAAACTACTGTTATAGACAAAGAATAATTTTTATATTATTTAAATTTTATCTTATATAATTATTTTTACAAAAAATGTCTTTTAATAGAAAACTTAATTAGATTTAATTAAACATTGTTAACTTCGTAGTTTTTTCTATTATTAAATATAGTTATGCTATTTTATTATTTAAATATATTATATAAAAAGAAGAAAGTAATCATAGTGATTTTATTATTTTATAATAAATAACTTCATATTTTTATCGAATTATATATATAAAATTAAGCTTAATTCCTATAAACTAATAAATTATTTAAGGTTTAAATCTATGAAAAGAAATATTATATTTAATTCAATTATTATGTTGATAATACTTTCTATATCTATTACTCTACTAAGTTTATACAATTTAAGAACATCAGGTATTAAATCAGCTATTCATAATGCAGAATCAATTTCAGAAGTAATTAAAAGTGGACTAACAAGCCATATGATGAATGGAAATATGCATGAAGTAGATACTTTTATTCAATCTGTTTCAAATATGAAAAATGTAGAAAAACTTTGGCTAGTTAGAAATGAACTTTTAAATAAACAAACAAAAAGAGACTCATATAATATCCCAAGAGATAGAATTGACGAAAAAGTAATTAAAACAGGTGAACTTCAATATGAAATAGATGAAAGTATCACTAAGACATTAGTTCGTGTGAGTATTCCTTATAACGCTGTCCCAGATAAAGGAATAGATTGTTTAAAATGTCATCAAGTCCAACAAGGCACTACACTTGGTGCTGTTTCATTAGTACTTGATATTAGTACTTTAAAAGAAATTGGAATTGAATCTCTTTATATCATCACTGGATTGATTTTAGTTACTATAATATTTTTTATAATTTTTAGTAGAAAAGTTTTAAACCCTTACCTTTCACTTTTTAGCATATTTAAAAAGAGTATGCATCAAGCTTCTACTGGAAAATTTAAAAAGATTAATCCTCCATCTGGTTTATCTATAGAGATGCTTCATGTTACTGAAGACTATAATAATCTTATGATGACATTTGAAGAAACTTCAGGAGATATTGATAAAAAATTACAAGGATTTATTGGATACAAAACTACAAATAAAAATCGTAATCCTCTTAGTGAATCAAAAGATATTATTAACAATTTATCAAACTTATATCAATTTAAAAAACAAGTCGAATTAGATGATTCTAAAGAAGAGATATATTCAAGATTAGCACAAGTTTTTATTAATAAGTTTAATGTAAAAAACTTTACATTTATCGAAATAAATATGCTAACACATAAAATGGAAAAAGTTCAAGATATTGGTAATTCTTTTTATTGTGAAAAAACAATGAAAGAGACTCCTGAATTATGTAGAGCAGCTAGAACAAAAAATGATGTTATGTCAATTGACTACCATAATAGCTGTCCATTTTTTGATAATTCTGAAAAATTTTACTACTGTATAAATCTAGATATTGCAAAAAATTTATATCTTATTATAAATTTTGTTTGTGATACAAGTGAAGAACTTGAAAAATTAAAAGACAAAACAGTATTTATAAAAAGTTATTTAACTGAAGCTGCACCAGCACTTGAAGTTAAATTGCTTATGAATAAATTAAAAGAATCTGCATTTAGAGATGGATTAACTGGTCTTTATAATAGAAAATTCTTAGAAGAAAATTCTAAAAAACTTATTCCTCAAGCACTTCGAGAAGAAATTAATATTGGTGTATTAATGTTGGATATGGATCATTTTAAAGCTGTTAATGATGAATATGGGCATGATATTGGAGATAAAGTATTAAAAGAGCTTGCAAGAATTTTAACTGAAACAGTAAGAGAGTCAGATATTATTATAAGATATGGTGGAGAAGAATTTATTATTCTTTTAGTAGGTGTTAAAACAGAAGAAGATGCATTAGCTGTTGCAAATAAAATTGGTAAAAATGTAAGAGAAAATGAAATAGATGTTTATGCAGGTAATAAACTTAAAAAGACAGTAAGTCTTGGATTATCAATGTTTCCTACTGATTCTAACCTTTTTGATTCAGTTATTAAAAATGCTGATATAGCTCTTTATGAAGCAAAAAACAGTGGTAGAGATAAAGTAATTAGGTTTAAAGAAGAGCAAGTTTCAAGCGTAGATTTATTTTAATATTTATACATAAAAAAAGGGTAACAAGTTTTCACTTGTTACCCTTTTTTATTAACTTAATAACTAATAACTAGTGTAAGTCAGCGTTTAATTTAACTTCTCTAGTTGATCTCATTGCAATTGTTTGACCAGTTGAAGAATTAACTCTAAAGTGAACACCATTTACACCTTGGAATTCTACACCTTTCATAGATGTTTTAATTTCTTTATCCGGATTAATCTCTTTAATAGCTGCTACAGCTTTTTCAGAAAGTGTAATTTTAGTTCCTGGTAAAATTGTTACACCAGCATCTAAGATACAAGAATCACCAATAGCAGTACCTGTACAAGAGTTAGCACCTAATAATGTATTTGCACCAATTGAAACAGGAACCCCATCAGTACCAGAAAGAACACCAAGAATTGAAGCTCCTCCACCAACATCAGAACCAGCACCAACTACAGCAGAAGAAGAAATTCTACCTTCAACCATAACAACACCTTCAGTTCCAGCATTGAAGTTAATATAAGAAGCACCAGGCATTACAGTTGTACCAGCTGCTAATTGAGCACCAAATCTAACTTTAGAAGTTTCTAAGATTCTTGTATTATCAGCAGGAATTACATGAGATAAGAATCTTGGGAACTTATCAACAAAAGTAATATCAGGATATCTACCAGTTAATTTTAATGAAATTTCATTCTCTCTTAACCAATCTAACTCTAGAGGCTCATTTCCAATCCATGCACAATTATGTAACTTTCCAAATACACCATCAAGATTTAAAGATCTTAATGCAGCTTTACCAGTAGAAAGTGCATATAATTTTAAATAAGCAGATTCTGTTGATTGTGCATTTGTATCTTCAAAAATAAAAACAACTTTATAATCATCAGCTGTAAAACCTGAATCAATTGGTAAAGATGCTAATTGAGAAATAACTTGAACATTTCTATGTTCGTCACCTTTTGCTTCTGGAATATACGGTCTAAATGACTCAATAGCAGAAGTTAAAAACTTATCACTAACTTCACAAACTAATTCTGATTTAGAAGTATCAACTTCAACACCAGCTTCTTTTAAAGCATTTAAAAATACTGCTGCACTACCATTGTTTTCATTCCAGTTTACTACAGGAAATGTCGCTTGTAAAATTTTATCAGCGTTTAATTGTCCTCTATCTACTCTTGCAATACCAAATCCAATTGGATTTCTATACCAAGATTGACCTTGGATATCTTCAACTAATTTTTTAAAATCATCTTTTGTAAAAGCCATTACTCTTCCTTAAATTTTTTCGGGATTATACTCTAAATTTATTAAAAATGTAATTAATATGTAGTATCCATATCAATTGTAACCATAGTTGAATCAATACTATGAAGTGCAACTAACATCTGCTTTATATTATTTGAACGAATAATTATCTCATATCTATATCTATTTGCCATTTTAAATATACCACTTTGTCCAAAACCAACTACTTCTATATGGTTATTTTGTCTTAGGATATTAAGATATTTGTCCATTTCATCTTTTACTTTTAAACCATTTGTATGAGCAAATATTATTTTTGCCATCTTTAAAAAAGGAGGATAAGAAGTATCTTCTCTAAAAATCAATTCACCTTCTAAAAACTCTTCATAGTCACTCTGTTTTAAATAGTAATCAAAGAACTCTTCATTTTGGGTTTGAATAATAACTTCACCTTCACCTTTTCTACCACTTCGTCCAGCAATTTGTATTAAAAGAGACAAAGCCCGTTCTCTAGCTTTATAAGAGTTCATATTTAAAATTGAATCAATACCTAAAACAACTGCAAGTTTTACATTATGATAATCATGTCCTTTTGAAAGCATCTGTGTTCCAACAAGTATATCAATCTTATTTTTATTAAAATCATTTAAAACACTTTTTAATTTAGCATCTGTTTTAATTTCATCCCTATCAAATCTTTTTATATTCTTTTGGGGGAATAATTCATTTAATTGTGTTTCAATTTCAGCTGTACCTACTCTTAGATTATGGATAATTCCTGTATTACAAGAAGGACAAAATTCGGGTATTTTTGTAGTCCAGCCACAATAGTGACACTTCAAAGCTCTATCATTTTTATGTAAACTCATCGAAACTGAACAGTAAGGACATTGAACTGACTTACCACAACTAGTACAAATTTGGTATTTGAAATTTGCACGCGTTGGTAGAAATATAATTACTTGTGCATTATTATTTAAAACTTCTCTTATTTTATTCAAAACTTTTGAAGATAAATCTTGTGATGAATCATCAAAAACTATTTTTTTAGTTGTATCAAAAAAAGTTTCATTTAATCTATAATATGGAAGTTTTTGAAAAGAAGATATAGAAGCCGTTGCACTTCCTAAAATTAGTCTAATATTATATTTTTTCGCAATATAAAGACTTAAATCTTTTGCATGATATCTTGGTTTACTATCACTTTTATACGATTCATCATGCTCTTCATCTACAACTATAAGTTCTAAATTCTTTAAAGGAAGGAAAAGAGCAGATCTAGCCCCTGCAACGAGTTTTATTCTTCCACTGTATATTCCCTCTAAAATCTCTTCTTTCTTCTTTTTAGTTACCTTAGAATGCCAAATAGCAACTGAAGTTGAAAATACTTTTTCTAATCTTTTTTGCATTTGAGGGGTTAAAGATATTTCTGGCATCAATAAAATTGCACTGCCACCACTATTTAATATTTTTTCTATTGTTTTAATATAAATTTCTGTCTTACCACTACCTGTGTTAGCAAAAAGTAAAGCCTGTTTTTTCTCTTCTAAAAAATCATATGCTTTATTTTGTTCAGATGATAATTTAATTTCTGACTGAAACTCAACTTCATCTGTATTTTCTATTATCTCTTTATTATAAGGAATAAAGGTACCTATAGCTTCCCCAAAAGAACAAACATAGTATTGGGATATAAAAGTGGCTAGTTCTAGCATTTTATTATCAAAATAAAAACTACTTATTTCATCGATTTTTACACATTTAAAATCTGGTTTTTCAACCTCTTTTATAATAACTGCATCTGAAAGTTTCTTTCTATTTCTAAGTTTTACAAATACTTTAGAACCTATATCAATTTTTGCATCATATTCATATGTTAAAGGATTTAAAGGGGATTTTAATAAAGAGACTTCGTAATAATATTTCATTCATACTCTTTACAAAGTTTTATATCACTTTTACAAATAAAAGAATCATTTTCAAATTTAAACTCCAAAAAAGTACTACTATTTAAATAAACAATATACTCTGAAGATGTTTTTTTAATCCAACTACCTATAACTTTATGATTCATAGAAGTTGAAACTAAAGGAAAATTTAAAATATCTTTAAAAAGTAAACTTTTATTACTATTTATTTGAGCATTATCCAAAATAACTACTGCGTCATTTCCTAGTAATATTTTTTTTGTTTTATATTTTGCTATAGAATTTCTTATTAAAGCTATTTCCGATTTAACTTTTGTTTTTAGAGAAGAGTCAATAGAATTATTTACTTTTGAAACAATAAAACTTGTTAAAATTGAAAGAATAACTAAAACTACAATTAGCTCAAACAAAGAAAATGCACTTTTCATAATATCGTTATATTTTAGGAATTTTATCTGAGATTATTTCTAAGTCTTCTTTAAATTGTGTAAACTCTTGTGAGATTCTTATAAATGCAGCAAGTAACTCTTTTGTATCAACATTTTTATCAGTGGGAAGATAACGAGTCATCTCTTTTTTTAAAGACTCCTCTACATTAATGGTATAGGCCATATTATTTATGTGAAACGTCAATTTATTTTCCACGTCTTTGTGCCTCTAGTAAAGTTAAGCTACTATCTATTTTTAAAAGCATATCTTGATTATTTCTTTCTAATTCATCATTTGTATTTTTTAAATCATCTAAGTCTTGGCGTAAATTTTCATTCTCTTTTTTTATGAGTTCATATTCACGTATTAATTTTTCAATTTTTGTATTTAACTTTTCAATGATTTCCATGGCTACTATTCTACCCAATTTAACCTAGTAATATTATTTAATTTTTTAATTTAAATAATTATTTATCATCAATAAAGAGTTTTCCTTGTTGATAAAGTGCTGCTACAGCCTTTCCCCATTGAGAATAAAAGTCCATATCTTTATTAGAAAAAGCAAAAGCATCATTGATTTGATTTATTAATGTTCTCTCTTTTAAATCAAATTTATCATCTGCGTGTATTAATATCATTAATTCTAAAATAACAATCTTTTTACTCTTTTTAGATTTAAAATCTTTTAAAGTTTCAGAAAGTGAAAATCCGTCATTCTCAAAAGCATCATCATTTTCAATACCCATTTCAGCACAGTATTCTAAAATAATCTCTTGCTCTTTTTCTCCATATTCATTATCAATTCTAGCTAAATAGTGTGCAAGCTGTAAAAAAGAGAATTTCTCCCTTGGTTGTAGTTTCATTAAAAGCATATTATTCCTATATATATTTGTATGTATTTATAAAAGGAATTATAATGTAAAAAAGTTAATCATTTATAAATAAACTATGCCCAACCGGGAAATAACTTTATTAATCCACTAGCCATAAACTCAACAGCAATAGCTGCAAGAATAAGTCCCATTATTCTTGAAATTACATTTATACCTATAAGTCCAAGTTTTTCAGAAAAATATGCAGCTGCTTTTAAAAAAATATATATATTTAAAATCAGTACTATTACTATTAAACTCATCATCAACAAATGTCCAATACCTGAAGCATAATGAGAAAAAACTATAACAGTAGAAATAGCACCAGGACCCATAATAAGAGGAATAGCTAAAGGAATCATAGCTAAGTCTTTTGTAGATACCTTAGCCTCTTCTAGTTCTTCAGGAGTTTGTTTAGCTCCTGGAATTTTTGCATTTATCATATTT
Source organism: Arcobacter sp. LA11 (assembly GCF_001895145.1). Taxonomy (NCBI): domain Bacteria; kingdom Pseudomonadati; phylum Campylobacterota; class Epsilonproteobacteria; order Campylobacterales; family Arcobacteraceae; genus Arcobacter; species Arcobacter sp. LA11. Next base: position 25,446 of record NZ_BDIR01000009.1, read on the forward strand.
ATTGCTAAAGTTAAAAGAAGAATACCTCCTGCAACTCTAAAAGCAGCAATTGAAATATTAAAAAAATCTAGAATTGCATTTCCTATCCATACTGAACAAAGTGCAATAACAAGTGCATACAAAGAAGAATTCTTTGCTAATTGGTTTTTTTCAAGTTTACTTTTATTTGAGGTTAAATTTACAAAAATAGGTAGTGCAGAAAAGGGCCCCATAATAGCAAGGACCCCTAAAAATACTTTTATGTATTCTTCTAAAGGAAGCAAAATAAATTACCCGCCTAAATATTTTTTTCTTATTTCATCAGAGTCTATTAAGTTAGAAGCTTTATCTTCCAAAGCAATTTCTCCATTTTCTAAAACATATGCATAATCAGAGATTTCAAGTGCAGCAAAGGCATTTTGTTCTACAAGTAAAATTGTAATACCCTCTTCTCTAAGCTTTGTAATAATTTCAAAAAGTTCACCAACAATTTTAGGAGCAAGTCCTAAAGAAGGTTCATCAAGCATTAGAAGTTTTGGAGAACTCATAAGTGCTCTAGCAATTGCAAGCATTTGTTGCTCACCTCCACTCATAGTACCACCAAGTTGTCCTTTTTTTGCAATAAGTCTAGGGAAAAGTTTAAACATTCTTTCTTGTAGTTCTTCATATTTTTCGCCATTATTAAAAGCACCCATTCTCATGTTTTCTTCAATTGTTAAGTTTTGAAATACTCTTCTACCTTCAGGAACTAAAGAGATACCTTCTTGAATAATATTATGTGTTTTAAGTTTTGAAATTGTTTTATCTTTAAAATGAATATCACCAGTTTTTTTAACATCATTTACAATTGATTGTAAAGTTGAAGTCTTTCCTGCTCCATTTGATCCAATTAAAGATACTATTTGACCTTCTTCAACATCAATATTTACGCCTTTTACAGCTTTAATTAATCCATAATATACTTCTAAATTTCTAATTTTAAGCATGTTTAAAATCTCCAAGGTAAGCTTTTATAACTTCTTCATCTTTAATTGCATCTTTAATATCACCTTCAAAGATTGTTTTTCCATAATCTAAAACCATAACTCTATCACATAATTTATTTACAAATTTCATATCATGTTCAATAAGTAAAATTGTTACATCAAACTCATCTCTAATCTTAAAGAAAAGTTCTGCTAATTCATGAGTTTCTTGTGGATTCATACCTGCAGCTGGCTCATCTAAAAGTAAAAGTTGAGGATTTGCTGCCAAGGCTCTTGCAATCTCTACTTTTCTTTGCTGTCCATAAGATAATGAAGTTGCTAATTCATCAGCATATTCAGCTATTCCTAAAACTCCCATAATCTCAAAAGCTCTAGCTCTTACTCTTTTTTCTTCTTTAAAAAATCTAGGAAGTCTAAATACTGCTTCTAAATATGTATATGTTGCTTGATAATCAAAGCCAATTAAAACATTGTCTAATACTGTCATTGATTCAAAAAGTCTAATATTCTGGAATGTTCTTGCAATACCTCTATGAACAATTTTATGAGGTTTTATACCATTAATTGTTTGTCCATGGAATTTAATAGAGCCCTCTGTTGGTTCATAATTTCCAGTAATAATATTAAACATTGTAGTCTTACCGGCTCCATTAGGACCAATAAGACCATAAATCTCTTTTGAATTTACATGAAATGATGTATCATTAATAGCAGTTACTCCACCAAATTTCTTAGTTACATTACATACTTCTAATATCATTTCTTAGCCCTTTTCTTTTTAAAGAAATCTTTTAACTCTTTCTTACCTGTTAACCCTTCTCTTGCAAATAACATTACAACAATTAAAATTAGTGAGAATACAACCATTCTCATCCCTGGTAAGGCTTCTGTTTCAAATCCAAAAATATTCATAGGCTCATCTAAGAATCTCATCATTTCTAGTCCTGCCATAACAAATACTGTACCTAAAATTGCTCCTGTTGTAGATCCTAGACCACCAAGAACGATGATAATTAATAGTTGGAAGGTTAAGAAGAATGTAAATAAGTCTGGAGAAATTGATGTTAATAAAGCAGCAAGTAATCCCCCACCTACTCCTTCAAAGAATGCTGAAGTTGTAAATGCATAAGTTTTGATTTTGAATGTATTAACACCCATTGCAGTAGCTGCATCTTCATCATCTCTTACTGCTTTCATAGCTCTTCCATATTTAGAATAAATAATATTTAAAATAGCAAGAACTGTAAAGATTGCGACACCACCTGTCCAATAAAGATTTGAAAACTCTGGAATATCATTAATACCTAAAGAACCATTTGTAATTTGTGGATTATTAATAGCTAAAATTTTGATAATAAAACCAAAACCTAAAGTAACAATTGCTAAATAATCTCCTCTAACTCTAAATACAGGAAAAGATAATGCTAATGCAACTAAAGCTGAAAAAACACCAGCAATTAATAAAGCCCAAGCAAAATCTGCTTGCATTGCAAGAACCCACGCAGATGGATCTTCAATATCATATTGATAAAGCATTGTATCAGCATCAACAATTAAAATAGCCGTAACATATGCACCTATTGCAACAAACCCATTAGGCTCAAGTGAAAACTGACCAGTAACACCATTAATTAAGTTGTAAGAAACTGCAAGAATAATGAAAATAGCAACATTATTTATAATTCTTATAGTATATTCATCAAAAGTAGCTTGTGCAAACCATGTAAACCAAATAGCTAATACAATCAAAGATAAATTTATAATTCTATCTTTTGTAAATATTTTATCTTCAATCATCTTTAGAACCTACTCTTTTCTAAATCTTCACCCATAATTCCTGTAGGTTTAAATAATAATACAAAAATTAAAAAAATAAATGCAAAAGCATCTTTATAACCACCCATCTCAGGCCAAAATGCAATAACAACAACTTCAGTAAACCCAATAATAAAACCACCAAGTACTGCACCTGTTACTGAACCAATTCCACCAACAACGGCAGCAGCAAAGGCTTTAAGTCCAACAAGTACTCCCATCATAGGTTCAACAGAAGGATAATTTACAGCCCAAAAGATACCACCCACAGCAGCAAGTCCAGAACCAAGTCCAAATACTAGGGCAATAATAGTATTTGCGTCAATCCCCATAAGGTTTACTGTTTTAATATCAAAAGAAAGTGCTCTAATTGCCATACCATATTTAGTTCTATAAAGAACATATAAAATACCTAACAACAATACTAATGTAACAATTGGAACCATTATTGAAGATACAGAAAAAGTAACACCTGCTACATTAAAAATATTTTCCATATATGCAGGAACAGGGAAAGCTCTTGGAACTCCTCCTAAAAATACCGTAAATGCATTTTCTAAAAAGAAAGATATACCAATAGCAGTAATCAATAAAGAAATTTTTGGAGCTTCTCTTAAAGGTTTATAAGCAATTTTATCCATAAACATACCAAGTAGTGCAGAAATAGTAACTGATAACATCACTGTAACTGAAAAAGGTAAATCAAAAACTGCCATAAATGTATAACCTAAAAAGGCACCAACCATCATAATATCACCATGTGCAAAGTTGATTAATCTCAACACCCCATATACCATAGTATAACCAATCGCAATAAGGGCGTACATACTACCCAAACTAAAACCGTTTACCATCTGCTGCATAAACGTTAATATATCCATCAATTCTCCAAATTTTTTCGTAAGTAACTTTTACAATAAAAAAAATAACTTGTAATTACTTTTCGTATTGCAAAAAAAAAGCCTAGCAAAAAATGCTAGGCTTTAAAAGTAAAATAATTAAGGATTAACCGTCGCTTTAAAGCCAGCTTTTCCATTTCTAATTTCTTTGATAACAGCAGATCTTGTTGCGTTACCTTCTTTATTAATAGAAATTTTTCCAGATACACCATCAAAATCTTTAGTCATTTTGATTTGCTCATTAATACAAATTGAATCAGTTGGGTCTTCACATCTATTCATTGCATCAATTAAAACATTATAAGTATCTGCTCCCAATGCAGTAAAAGAATTCATTTCTTTGTTTCCAGTCTCTTTTTCATGGAATGCTACGAAATCAGCAGAAGTTTTTGATGGAGGGTTTGTTGAATCAAAGAAGTCAGTAAACATATAACCTTCAACAGATTCCCCACCTAAGTCAATAAATGTTTGATTTGCAACACCATCACCAGAAAACATAGGTTTTACTAAACCTAATTGTTTAGATTGTCTTGAAATCATAGAAGCTTCTGGATGATATAATGGTAAAAACATAAAATCAGGGTTTAAGTTTTTAATTTGAGAAACAACTGCTTTAAAATCTTTATCTCCTGAAGTAACTTTAATTTTTTTAACAATTTTTCCACCATTAGCTTTAAATGCTTTTTGGAATGCTTTTGCTAAACCTAAAGAATAAACTTGTGCTTGATCCACAACAACTACAGCAGTTTTATAACCTTGCTCTTTTGCATAGTTTGCAACAACTTCACCTTGGAAACTATCAGTAAAACAAACTCTATTTGCAAATGTTCTTTTTGCTGTTAATTTATCATTTGTAGCAACAGAAGCAATAACTGGAACTTTTTTCTTATCAGCAATAGCAATTGTTTGCGCTGTATTTGTTGAAGTTAATGCACCTAAAATTGCAACAACTTTATCTGAAGAAATTAATCTTGTAGTTGCAGTTGCAGTCTCAACCTTATCACCTTTGTTATCAACTAATACAATTTTAACTGTATCACCATTTTTTAATTTAGGTTGTAATTTATTTGCTAATTCTAAACCTAAGTTACAAACTTGACCATATGCTGCTAAAGGACCAGACATAGGCATAACTGCACCTATTTTAATCTCTTTTGCAAAAGCCATCCCACAAGTTAGAGCAGATGCAACTGCTAAACTAATCACTTTCTTCATTTAAACTCCTTAAATTTTTATACAAAAGGTTAGCATATTTTTCCAAAAAGTTTTTATAAATGTTCAAAAAATTATATATAAATTATAGTTTTATGCCATGAAAAATGCATATTGAAACTAAACTACACAATTTTTACCAAGATCTTTTGCTTTATATAAGGATTTATCAGCTCTATGTATTATATCTTCAATATTTCTATCACTACTTTCATATTCTGAAGTACCTATAGTAATAGTAAAAAATAGTTCTTTTGATTCTAATTGATTGACCTCATTTAAATATGAAACCAATTTTTTTCCAACTTTTCTTGCATTATTTATATTTGTACTAGGTAAAAGTACTATAAATTCATCTCCACCATATCTGATTATCAAATCATCATCTCTAATAATATTTTTTATAATACTTACTAATTTTTTAATAATCAAATCCCCAGTATTATGTCCATAAGTGTCATTTTTTATTTTAAAATCATCAATGTCAATTAATAACATAGAAAGCTTATCTTCTTCTCTTCTAACAATTTTCATATATTTCTCTGAAAAATCTTCCAAAAATCTTCTATTGTAAACCCCTGTCAAAGAATCAGTATTTGCCAATTTTTCATTAAACACTCTTTGAGTTTCTGATTTAACTAATTTTTTTGTTCTTTCATCTAACTCTAATGCCAAGTTATTAAAATTTTCATTTAATATATCTATTTCTACTATTCCACACTCTTCAAGTTTACTTATATCCTTTTTCAAACCTAGGTTTTTTGTCAAAGAAATGATTTTAGAAAGAGGTTCATTTATAATTCGAACAAACTGTTTTGCTTTAGTATATAAATATATAAAAAATAGTAAATAAAAAGTTATAATAGAAGCAATAATCACATAACCTAGATTTACATAATGATTTTCTAAGGCTCTTACTTCTGAAATAATCTCTTTTTCATTAATCATTGAAATTACATACCAAGAAGTTCTTTCTATTTTTTCGGTAAAAAGTAAATATTTATTATCTCCTATTATCAAATCATTAGAATGTGGTAAGTCATTTATTACATTTCTAATAGTTTTAACAACATCTTTATTTTCATATTCTAAAATACTATAATCACTTTTTTTGTAAACTGTTTTTGTAATTTTTTCATCAGAGTTATAAATATATCTATCCAAATCTTTGATCTTAAATATACTAGCAATCTCTTTTGGCATTGCAATTAGATTACCTTTATCATCAATTAAAAATGATTTTCCATTATAAGGTAGTTTAAAATTTAAAAATTTATTTATTATCATTTCAACAGTAACATCAATACCAGTAACTCCTTCAAGAAAACCTTTATTATAAATAGGCGCAATTGCACTTAGCATCCAACCTTGACCTGCTGGATCTAAATATACATCTGTCCATACCATCTTCTTTTCTGGATTATTTAGAGCATTTGCTTTATAATAAAAATTATAGTTTTTCATTGTTAAATCTGCAGGAAAAATATTATATGCATTTGGTAGATAAGGATAATATCTATTAAAGTTATCATGAGAATTAAAGTATGCAGCAATAACCATATCATGACCATCAACTATTGATTTAAATGTATTATCAAAAACTTCACTATTTATTAATTTCTTTTGAATATCATTAGTTATAGCTGTATTTTTTGAGACTACAACAGAAGAACCACCATTATCTATGCTTTTATAATACATCCCATTTTTTGCATAATCAAAATTTGGTTTCTTTTCTAAAGTAATTTCTTTATAATGCTTAAAAAAGTTTTGATGTTCATTTTGTAAAATATAAGTTAAGTTTTCAATATCATTAAATTTGTGTTCAATCTCAAAAGTTGCATTTTGAACTATGGTAGAGAGACTTTTCTTTATATCATTTAAGATAAAGTCTACACTTTTATTAACCATACTATTATTTACATTGAAATATATTACGATTAATGTAATTTCGATAAATAATATTGAAGTTAATGCTGTTTTTAAATAATTCTTATAAATTAGTTTTTCTAGTATTATTTTATCCACAACAACACCTTTATATAAGGTTTTAACATATTATTATAACAAGAAAATATCAACAATAGGGATTAATAATACTAATTAGTTTTACAGTTTAAGATTATTCCATTTCAAGGGACATTAAATACATATCTTCACCATCTATAACTTTTACTTGATTGGATTGACATTTTGGACATGAAAACTCATTTTTTTCTAATGTTGATTCTTCATCACATGCTAAACAAGATATGACAACCTTTTGATGATTTATTATAAATTCTGCACCATCACAGACAGTTTTTTCTTTAAAAGTATCAAAAGCAGTTTGTAATAAATCTGGTTCTACTCCAGATAATACTCCAATTTTTACAATAACTTTAACAACTTTTGTTGATTCATTAGTTCTTGCATGTTCTTCACAACTCTCTAATAAAGACTGAACAATACTATATTCATGCATTTTATAATTCCTTTAATCTTTTTAAACTATCTTTATGTTCTTTTTTATAAATAAATTCATTTCGTAAATAGTGGAAAGAACTATTCTTATCCCAAAACTCTGGATACATTCTTTGAAGTTCTTTCTCTTTTAATTTTTCTATTTTTTCTTCATTATCAAATATAAAATCTTTTTTCTCATCTATAAAGTCTTCATATTTATTTTCATCACTAATTAAATTTTTACAGAAAATCTCTAAGTTCTCTTGATAATTAATACTTGGATAAACTTCATCAATCATTCCTATTTTTTTAGCTTTTGCATTTCCAACAGGAATACATTTAAAAAGAATTTCATCTGCAATATTCTTTTCAACTCTTTTATAAAAAGAGAAAGTATGGTACTCACTACCACTTAAACCCATAGTTTGATAATGAGGATTTAAAACAATTCCATCTCTAGCAATACAATAATCACAGACAAGACCTAAAAAAACTCCACCAGCTCCAGCATTTTTAGAAAAAGAGGCAACAGTTATAATATCTTCTGCAAATAAAATTGATTTGACAACATCATTCATAGCATTGATATTACTCCAACCATCTTCACCTTGTTTTTTACTATCTTCTAAAATATTAAGATGAATTCCATTTGAGAAAAACTCTTCACCACCCATTAAAACTAAAACTTTACACTCTTCTTTTAAATACTCTACTGCATACTTTAAACGTATTGCTTGTTCAGAATTCATAGCACCATTATGAAAATCAAAATGTAAATATGCAATATCATCTTTTTTTTCAACATATATTTCATGAAAAGTATTTTTTGAATCTTCTAAAAAAAGAGGTATTCTATGCTCTTTTATACCTTTAATTTTATCTTTTAATACATAAGTAGCTGGAAGTTTAAAACTACCTTCTTTTTTTAAATGACTTACCCAAATTGCGCCATCACTTGTAGCTATACAAATTGCACCATCTCTTTTTGCTAATATCTCTTTGCTTTTGCCCTTAAAGGTATCTTCTTTACAAACTCCATATAAAAAGCAATCAATTCCAAGTAAGTTTTCTTTTACTCCTGGATAAGAATCACTCATATTAATTTTTTTAATTATTACATCAGTTGTATCTTTTCCCCAATCAATTTTTCTTTTCTTTTGAGTTAATGTTTCATGGATATCATTTTGTATTTGAGGAATTGGTTTAAAATTTGAATCTTGAAGATTATTAAGTAAATCTTTTAAAGCATTTGAAGTAGCATCACAAACTTCATTTCTATAAATAGAACCTTTACTTGTAATTCTCATTTTAAATTGGCTTGAAGCATAAATATCACCACCATCTAATTCTTCATTTGCTTTTAAAATCACTACACCCCACTGCTCTTTTTCTTCATTTATAGCATGGTCTAAAGATTGATGTCCTCTATCTCCTATGATTCCAGGATGAAGTATAAAAGTAGGATATGTTTCATAAATATCATGAGTTAGATACTCTTTTAAAAATGGACAGAAAATTATATCAGGGTTTATATCATTTATATCTTCTATTAAGTTTTTTTCATTTCCAAGACAGATACTTACTTCATGGTTTAGTTCTTTTAACTCACAATATACTCTTTGAGAAAGTGAGTTAAATGAAGAAATTAGAAGTAATATTTTCATAAGCTATTTTCTAACAGATTCTAGGAAGTAATTCACCAGTTGGTAATTCTAAAAATCTTTTAGTTCCCCAAGCAGAATTTAGAACAACTCTTCCTACATACTGATCTGTTACACTTCCAATTATACTTGCTGTTTCATTTGTTTGTTTTAAAATATCTAGTGCTTTTTGGGCATCTTCTTTTGCAATTGCTAATACAAATGTCCCTTCATTTGCTAAAGCCATTGCTTCAAATCCAAGTAATTCACAAATACCATTTACCTCATCAGATACTGGAATTTTATCTTCATCAACTTCGACACAAATATCTGATTGTTTAGCCCACTCATTTAATACAGCAGAAACTCCACCTCTAGTTGCATCTCTTAATGCAGTTATTTTAATATCTGCATCAATTAAAGCTTTTACTTGAGGATATAGTGAAGCACAATCACTTTGTAAAGAAGTATTCATATCAATACCTTCACGTGCAGCAAAAATAGTTGCACCATGAGCTCCAATATCCCTACTTACTAAAATCATATCTTCACTAGTAATACTATTTGAAGAAATACCTTTTTTTTGTATTTCTCCAACTCCAGTTGTATTTATAAAAATCTTATCTACACTACCTTTTGGTACAACCTTTGTATCACCACTTACTACAATTGCACCATTTACTTCAAGCTCTTTTTTCATGCTTCTTACAATCTTTTCTAGACTTTTTGTATCAAAACCCTCTTCTATGATTACAGAACACGTAAGATATTTTGGTTGTGCTCCCATCATTGCTAAATCATTACAAGTTCCACAAACTGCCAGTTTACCTATATCTGCTCCCGCAAAAAATAGAGGACTAACTGTAAAAGAATCAGTAGAAAATGCTAGCTCACCATTATGAATAACCGCTGCATCTTCACTTTTCTCTAAGATATCATTTTTAAAAGCTTTATAAAAAACTTTTGAAATAAGTTCGTTGTTTTCTTGACCACCGTTTCCATGGGCTAGTGTAATTGTTTTCATATTATTTCTTATTCCCTTTAATTATCAAACTTGTTCTAAAGCGTTAGATTTTTGTAAAAATCAAGGCGGAAGTAAAAATTTAGGTAGGAGCTTACTTGAAGTAAGTGAGTATCTAAATTTTTACTTTCAACGCAGAGTTTTGCAAAAAGCTGATGCTTTATAACAAGTTTCCATACTTGTAGTATGCCGCACACGCACCTTCACTTGATACCATACATGAACCAATAGGAGTACTTGGTTTACATGCTGTTCCAAAGATAGTACATTCAGGAGGACTTGCCATTCCTCTTAAGATATCTCCACAAATACAAAGCTTATGATCTTCTATTTGGGCTATTGGTAAAATATCTTTATATATAACTTCTGCATCATATTTAGCATATTCATCTCTTAATTTAAGCCCAGAATCTTTTATATTTCCTAAACCTCTCCATTTAAAAAGGCTTATCTTCTCAAAGTATATATTGATTAAATCTTGAGCTTTTTTATTTCCGTCATATGATACAAGTCTTTTATACTCTATTTCTAACTCACATCTATTTTCAATAAACTGTTTTACTATCATAGAGATTGATTGCATTACATCAACAGGTTCAAATCCAGCAACCACTACTGGCTTTTTATAATCTCTTGGAAACTCTTCATAAATCTTACTACCACTTATAACACTAACATGAGAAGGTCCTAAGAAAGCATCTATTTGATGATTATAAGAATCTACATGTTCATCTCTACTATCTATTAGTTCTCTCATTACTTCTGGAACTGTTACATGATTTATATGAAAATATATATTTTTGATGTCTTGTTTAATAACTGTGTCCATTAGAGCAGCAGTCATAGGAGTAGTTGTTTCAAATCCAATAGCAAAGAAAACTATCTTTTTATCTTTATTTTCATTTGCAATTTTTAAACAATCTAAAGGTGAATATACAAACCTTACATCTGCACCTTTACTTCTTGCATCTTGTAAACTTCCATTTGAACCTGGAACTTTTATCATATCTCCAAGTGTTACAAGTATTACATCTTCTTGCATACTTAAAACATATGCATGGTCAATTCTCTCTTTAGGCATGATACATACTGGACAACCAGGACCATGTACAAAGTTAATATTATCTGGCAAAAGTTGAGGAATACCATATTTCATAATAGTATGAGTATGTCCACCACATACTTCCATTATGTTAATTGGATGTTCTAATTTTTTTGCATCTTCATCGATAATCTTTTTGAAAGCTTTTATAGTATCAGGGTCTCTAAACCCATCATATAAATCTTTTAATTGTAAATCAGACATCACTAGCCTCTATTAGGACAATTATCATCTTCAAGGATTGCTTGACGCCTATCCTCTTCTTCCATTTTTTCTATAATTTCTCTATAGACTTCTAAAGAAGCTAGAGCATCTTCTTCATCTATTTTATTCATAGCAAAACCAATATGAATAAGTACATAATCACCAATAACAACTGGTTGGTCAATTAAATCTAAAGATGCTTTTCTCTCTACGCCCATAGTATCAACGGTACAAACATTACTTTCTTCATCTATATGAGTTACTTTTGAAGGGATTGATAAACACATACTACTATCTCATCTTTCTTTTAAAATTAATCCAGTCTACAACTGCTTGTAAGCTTTTTTCATCTTTTGTTGATACTTCTAAAATATCTACATTTGGTTTTAATTTTCTAGCTTCCATCTTCTCTTTTTCCACATCATAATCAAAATATGGAAGTAAGTCAGTTTTTGTAATAAGAATTAAATCAGCTGCTCTAAACATAACTGGATATTTAGCAATCTTATCTTCACCTTCTGGTACTGAAACTAATACAATATTTAAGTGAGTTCCTACATCATAAGAAGCTGGACATACAAGGTTTCCTACATTTTCTACAAAACATACATCTAAATCAGCTAATGGCATATCATGTAAACCTTTATGAACCATAAATGCATCTAAATGACAGGCTGAACCAGTTTGTATCTGTACAGCTTTAATTCCTTTTGCTTTTAATCTATCAGCATCTCGGTTTGTTTCTAAATCACCTTCAACAACACCATAATTAAAATCACATAAATCATTCATATGTTCAAGTAAAGTAGTTTTTCCACTTCCAGGACTTGACATAAGGTTGATACCTAATACTTTATGATTATCAAAATGAGCTCTATTATGACCTGCTTCATGGTCATTTTTATCTAAAATCTTTTTGATAACTGAAATTGTTTTACTATCATTTAGCTGTGGATTATGGGCTAAAGTCTCATGAGCTGCTTGGTGGCTATGACTATCGTGAGAGTGTCCATGGTCATGAGAATGATCATGTGAATGGTCATGGTCGTGATGATGGTGGTCTGTTATACTACATCCGCAATCTTGGCACATTTATATTTCCTTTTAGTGAATATATATTCATTTTTTTTCTTAGTTTAATGGAAGCTAGTTAAAATTAAACTGATACTGCTAAACACTTATGTATTTTTAGAACTATAGATAAAAAGAAAGAATTATTTAACTATAATTCGCAAATGAATAATATAACAAAGCTAACAATTTTTACTCTACTTTTATTATCAATGACAACTATGATGTCAAATGTGGCTATTGTTACAGCATTACCACATTTAAAAGAAGATTTCAGTTATATAAACAATATAGAGTTTTATTCAAGACTGATGCTTACTTTACCCTCTTTAGTTATTGCACTTTTAGCTCCTGTTCTTGGACATCTAATATTTAAGTATGGAAAAAAAAGAAGTGCAACAATAGCACTTACTATTTTTACTCTAAGTGGAAGTTCTGGTCTATTTTTACAAAGTATTGAATCTTTACTTATCTCAAGGGCTTTATTTGGTATTTGTGTAGCTGTACTTATGATAGTTTCTACTTCATTAGTTGGAGATTATTTCAAAGAAGAAGCTAGACACAAATTCATGGGATATCAAAGTGCTTTCATAGCAACAGGAGGTATGGTATTTGTCGTAGGTGGTGGTTTTTTATCAGACATTAACTGGAGATACTCTTTTGGTATTTATTTAATAGGTTTTATTCTTTTACCTTTAGTAATGACTCAAATAAAAGAGTTTAAGATAGATACGATCCAAGAAGAAGAAACACAAATCAATCCAAAAATGTTTTTTATCTATTTTCTTGCATTTTTTTATATGCTAATATTTTTTATATTACCTACTCAAATTCCATTTTTACTTATAGAAGATTTTGGAGCAAGTGGAAAATTTGCAGGTTCTATTATTGCAATTGCATTTTTAGCAAATGCTTTTGGTGCAATAACTTTTTCAAAATTGAAAACAAAGTTTTCATTTCCTACAATTTTTCTAATAGCTTTAATCATTATTGCAATTGGATTTTCAGGAATTGGATTAAATCATAACTTATATTTGTTCTACTTCATTACTCCATTTTTAGGTTTTGGTGGTGGAATTATGATGACAAATCTTACTGCATGGATGTTAAGTCGAACTACCTTAAAAAGAAGAGTTAAAACTTCTGGTTATTTTACTAGTTCATTATTCTTAGGCCAGTTTTCTTCACCTATAGTTTTTCATCCTTTTGTAGATAAATTAGGAGTACAAAATTTCTTTTTACTTATTGGTATTTCACTTATAGTTATAACTCTATTCTCTATATTAAAATTAAAATTAAGAAGCTGAATCATTTGAAGAAATAGGAACTTCTGTTGTATATTCATCTAAGAAATCATAAATTCTAGTATTTTGGTCTATATCATCTTTATAAATTTCTTTTTCGTATTTAGAATATTTTTTTAATATTATCAATTCTATTATTGAAGCAAGAAAAGGAACGAATAGGATAAAAAATATCTTTTTAATCTTCTCTTTTTTAGAATAAAAAACTTCTTCTTGCAATACTGCAACTATAGAAGCTAAAGTTAACACAAAATATACTACAAATAATAAAACTACAATATAAAACATAAAAATCCTTTGATTTTATATTATCTTATAATTTTATTTAGTCTTTGTGTACTCATAACTCTAATTTCTTTATAACAATAATTTCAATAAAATACCAAAAAAAATTATTAGGAATATTATGGCAGGGATTCTTGGATACTTATCTGTTCTAGCAGATGACATTAGCACACTAGCAGGTAAAACAGTAATTACTGCGACGAAATCATTAGCAACTTCACTTGATGATGTGGGGATTTTATTTGATGATATAGTTACATATACAAAACTTGCAGGTATAAAATCTTCAGGTATATTAGTAGATGACCTAGCTGCTATTTCTAGTTTTACAAATGAAACTACTTCTAATATCTTAAAAAAAGAATTAGAAAAAGCAAACTCAGTAGAAGAGTTAAAACAAAATATAAAAAATCTAGATGAAAAAACTCAACAAGAAGTTTTACAAGAACTAGAACAAATAAAAAATGATGCAATAAAAAAAGCTCAAAAAAGTGCTGCTGCGAGGGAACTTCCTATTGTTTATAAAATAGCTCGAGGTAGTTTAAAAAACAAATTTATAATTATTCCTGTAGTTCTACTTCTAAGTAGTATCTCTCCTTGGCTTATTGCACCTGCACTTATTTTAGGTGGTATATATTTAGCTTATGAAGGTGTAGAAGTAATTTTAGAAAAACTTTTTCATCATAAATCACATAATACAGAGGAAGAAAAAGAAACCTTATCAAATGAAGAGTTTGAAGAACAAAAAGTAAAAAGTGCAATAAAAACAGATTTTATTTTATCATTTGAAATTATAGTTATAGCACTTAGTCTTTTATCTCAAAGTGATTTTTTAGTTAAGCTTTCAGTTCTAGTAGTAATTGGACTATTAACTACAGTTGGTGTTTATGGAATAGTTGCACTTATTATTAAGCTTGATGATATTGGTTTTTATTTAGAAGAAAAAGATTCTAATTCTTCTAAAGTTATTGGAAAAGCATTAATAAAATCTATGCCAGTTATTATAAAAACTATCTCTATTATTGGTACAGTAGCTATGCTTGCAGTTGGAGGAGGAATAGTTGCACATGAAACTCATGCCTTAAATTTTTTAGAACATTCAATTAATAGTTTAGGAAATATTTCAGGAATTGTTTCATTCCTAACAGAAATTCTATTTGGTATTGTAATTGGATATATTGCAGTAAAATTACAAGCACTTTTAAACTATGTTACTAAAAAGTTTAAAACTAATAAATAAAATTAACTTATGCATTTTTAGTACTTAAATAGTATAATTCTATATGGAAATAAAAAACTGCCCTTATTGTAATAGTCGACACCTATATACTTTAAAAGACAACTATAAAAAATGTAGTACATGTAAAAGAAAGTTTTCCTTAAAAAAACTAGAAACTGACTACACAATAATTGAATTTTTTTGTAATAATATAAATGCAAATAAATGTGCAAAAATACTCAATATAAACTATAGAACTGTGCAAAATAGATATACACTCTTTAGAAAACTTATTGCAAACTATCTTGAAGACGCTTATTATAACTCAATACAAGACAACAGTTCTTATGAAGAATTTTACTATTTTACAAATCGACAAAAAAGCAATAAAAAACGATCTCTTTACGATGCAATAAATATCATAGGATTTTATTCTAATAAAAATATATTTACACTTTTGATGCCCCAACTTCCTAAATATAATAATGAAAGTGATTCTAAAACATTTGAAAACTATCTAAAATGGCACAAGATTTACTCTCAAAACTCTTATACCACACCATTGAATATTTTCTGGAAATATTTAGAAGAGAACTTGAAAAAGTATAAAGGAATAAATGAAGAAAATTTCTTTTTATATTTAAAAGAGTATGAATTTAAATTTAATTATCTACAAAATAAACAAATCCAAATATTAAAAGATATTTATTTTAAATAAATAATAAATAAACAAACCACATATAAAAGAACTATAATTCTTTGCTAATTAATAATTTTTTAGTATAATAAATATAACAGGAATTCATATGAATTTATTATCTAAAATATTACTATTATTCATACTAGTCTTTAATACTATTTCTTTTTCTAAAGAAAATAAAAAAATACTTATATTACACTCATATCATCATACATTTAACTGGACAGATAGACTAAATAATGGTATTTTTTCAGTACTTGATAAAAATGATGCAAATACCGAATACTTCATTGAATATATGGATACAAAAAGATTTGTAAATATTAAACATTATGATAATTTAGCAAAAATTTATTATGAAAAATATAAAAATACAAAATTTGACTTAATAATTAGTTCAGACAATAACGCTTTCAATTTTTTAAAAAAATACAATAACTCAATATTTAAATCTGTACCAGTTTCATTTTGTGGAGTTAATAGTTTAGTAAAAAAAGATGTGGAAAACTTTGAAAACTTTACAGGAACAAATGAACAAGCAGATATTACAAAAAATATAGAATTAATAAAAACACTTCATCCTAATACAAATAAAATCTATATAATCATAGATACGACAACAACGGGAAGTCAAATAAAAAAACAAGTTGATTTAGCAATAAAAAAATATCCTAATAAAAATCTAGTTTTTGAATTTATTAGTGATATTACTTATAATAATTTGAAAACTAAAGTAAAAAACTTACCCAAAAATAGCGTGATTCTTTTGACCGTATTCTTTAGAGATAAAGATAACAATTTCTTTGAATGGAATGATGTATCAATAATGCTTAGCAAAAATGCAAATGTACCTGTATATTCTCCATGGGAATTTGAAGGTATTATAGGAGGATATTCAATTAGTTCTTTTTTTCAAGGAAAAGCTGCTGGAACAATTGCAAAAAAGATATTAGAAGGGAAAAAAGTAAAAGATATTCCCATTGAGTATGTAAGTCCTAACAAATATATTTTTAATTATGAAAAATTATTACAACATGGTATAAACCAAGACTTATTACCTAAAAATAGTATTATTCAAAATAAGCCTATTACTTTTTATGAACACTACAAAAAAGAGATAATCTTAGCACTTATACTTTTTATCATGATGTTTATATTTATAATTATACTGTTAAGAAATATTCAAAAAAGAAAAGAAGCAGAAATAAAAATAAAAAAACAATTAAAATTTCAACAAGATTTAATAGATAATGTCGATACTCCAATTTATTATAAAGACTTAGAAGGGAAATATATCGGATGTAATAGAGCTTTTGAAAACTTTATAAACCAGAAAAAAGAAAATATTATGGGAAAATCTATTTATGGTCTTATTCCTAAAAAATTTGCAAAAATATATGATTTAAAAGATAAAGAACTTTTAAAAAGCGGAGAAGCTCAAAGATATGAAGAAGTATTAGAAAATAATGAAAAAGAGACTAAACACTTAGTATTTTATAAAAATATATTTTATAACGAAAAACAAGAAATTGATGGACTTATAGGAGTTGTATTTGATATTACAAAGATACGAGAGTATTCATTAAAACTTGATTCTCAAAATAAAGAATTAATCGAAGCAAATAAATCTAGAGACGATTTTCTTGCAAATATGAGTCATGAACTAAAAACTCCTCTAAATTCTATAAATATTATATCTTCTGTTATGATGAAAAATAAAGATGAAAAACTAAATAATGAACAAGTTAAAAATCTAAAAGTTATCAATAGCTGTGGACAAGATTTACTTTTTCTAATAAATGATGTTTTAGATATTTCTAAACTTGAAGCTGGGGAGATTATCATAAATTATCAAGTATTTGATTTTTATGAATGTATGAATAAACTAAAAAATATGATAGAACCACAAGCTACAAAAAAAGGTTTGACTCTAGTATTAAAATATGAAAGTGATGTTAGACTAATTAATTCTGATGAACAAAGAATTGCACAAATTTTAAAAAATCTATTAAGTAATGCTCTAAAATTTACACAAAAAGGAGAAATTCGAATAATTGTAAAAGATTCGAATAATTTTATTAGTATTTGTGTTGAAGATGATGGAATTGGAATTGCTAAAGAAAAATTAGATTCTATCTTTGACAGATTTAAACAAGTAGATGGAAGTACAAGTAGAATATATGGAGGAACTGGTCTTGGATTATCAATTTGTAAAGAATTAGCTAATTTATTAAAAGGCTCGATTGACGTTCAAAGTGTTCTAAATGTGGGGACAAAATTTATACTAAACCTTCCCAAAAATACTAATAAAGCTAATGAAAAAGAAAACATAGAAAAACCAAAAACTGTTAATAACTATAAAAAAGAAAAGACTTTAGAAGATTTAGATGGCAAAATAAAAGAAGAAAAGAAAAATATATTAATTTTTAATAATGACCCTATAAGTTATTTAAAGATAATTGTAAAATTGAAAAATGATTATGAGGTAACCCAGATTAATAATGAAAAAGATCTTTTTGAAGAACTAGAAAATAAAAACAACTATTCTCATATAATAATTGATACGAATAATTTAAACCTAGAAGAGTTAGAAAAAATTAATCCTCAAAATAAATTAATTCTAATCGTTGAAAAAGAAAAAGAACTATCAAAGAACTTACTAAAAAATGCAAGCTATACATATAACAAACCACTTAATACTGAAGATTTTATAGAAAATATCAATCTTCTATAATATATTGATAAACAACAATTTTTATTTTTCTACTTTTTGATAATATAAACAATATTAGAATGATAAGGTTAAAAATGGATAATCAAAAGGTAGTTTTAATAACAGGTTCAAGTACAGGAATGGGAAAAGAAACTGCATTACTTCTAGCTAAAAAAGGTTTTCTAGTATATGCAGGAACAAGAACTCCAAAAAAACTTGAAAATATAAATAATCAAAACCTTATTCCAATAAAACTTGATATAAGAAAACCTGAACAAATAAAAGAAACTATAAATAAAATAAAAAAAGAACATGATAAAATTGATATTCTAATAAATAATGCAGGATATGGATTAGTATCAACAGTTGAAGATTTAGATGAAAAAGAGATGTTTGACCAATATAATATAAATGTATTTGGACTTCTAAGAGTATGCAAAGAAGTAATTCCTTGTATGCGAAAAAACAACAGTGGAGTTATTATAAATATTAGTTCGTTTCTAGGTAAAATTGGCTTACCTCTTCTTACATTATATAACTCAAGTAAATATGCTGTTGAAGGAATTACAGATTCATTAAGATACGAACTAGCAGAATTTAATATAAGAGTTCATTCTGTTATGCCAGGTTTTTTTGCTACAGATTTTGCAAAAGAAAATCTTGTTACAAACTTTAATACATTTGATGAGAAATCACCTTATTCTAAAACTGTTTCTAAACTTGCACCTGTAATAGTTGAACAAATAAACAATGGAAATGACCCAAAAGAAGTAGCCTCTATAATTTTTGATATTATTGAAAATGAAAAGTTTCCAGCACGAACAACAATTGGAGAAAAAGCAAAAAAATTTATCCCTATGAAAAAAGAGTTAAGTGATGAAGATTTTGAAAGACGAGTTAAAGAATATTATAATATAGGATAAATATGGATAGTTTCTTTTTTAATATAACTGATACAAAATATAAAACTACAAAACTCTTTGAGAAAGTGAAAGAACATATTACAAGGGTAGATATCTCAAATGGAATAGTTTTTTTTGATATAAACCTTCAAAACAATCAAGAAATGCAATTTCCAATTAAAAACCTTGATAGAATGGTCGTAATCTCTACTGTACAAAATGGAGAGTTTGAAATATCTGATAATATTAAAAAAGAAAACTATATTTCAAAAAAAGATGATATAAATATATACTGTTCATCTAAGCAAGATTTTTTACTAACTATTAAAAAATCAGAAAAATCAAAAGTATTTATACTTTTTATTGCAGATTTCTTTTTAAAAAGATATTTAAGTGCAAATAAAAATGAGCCTTTAGATTTCTTATACAATAAAATTCAAGAAGAAATATCTTTAGAACTTATAAACTCTCAGCCAATTGATGCGTTAAGCCTTTATATTATAAATAAAATAATCAATTCAAAAGAACATGCAAATATGAATAGTATTAGATATGAACATAGTGTTATGGAGTTTATGATTCATAGGTTTTCACTACTAGATATCTATGAAGAAGATATAAATGAAGATGATTTACTAATAGCAAAAAAAGCAAAAGCACATTTACTAAAAAACTATGTTAGTCCACCAACAATAAATATATTAGCGCATTTATGTGCAACAAATGAATCTAAGTTAAAAATCATATTTAAAAAAGTTTATAAGGTAACAATATATAACTATATACAAAAACTACGATTAGAAAAAGCAAACTTACTTTTAAAAGACAGAGTTTTAAACATAGGAGAAATTGCAAAAGATGTTGGATATAAACACCAAGGGCATTTTAGTAAACTATTTTTTGAAACATATGGAGTCTATCCAAAAGATTTATTAAAAAATTAGTTTTTTCTTTATTTAAACTTTATTTTTAATACTAAAAAATCTTTTTCTGCTAAAATTTATTTCTTCTATTGCTAAAAGCATATTGAAAACTACTCAACCTGACTGCTAAAATTATTAAAAATATAAAAGGAGACTTTATGTCACAAGTAGTTTTAATAACAGGCGCTACATCAGGAATGGGAGAATTAACTGCAAATACACTTGCTAAGAGTGGATATATTGTATATGCAGGAACTAGAAATGAAAATATAGAAGAATCTTCTATTGAAAATATTAGAAATATTTATTTAGATGTAACAAAAACTGGCTCAATAAAAAATGCAGTAGATCAAATCATTGAAAATGAAGGAAAAATTGATGTTCTTGTAAACAATGCAGGATATGGACTTTTAGCAACTATTGAAGATGGAACAGATGAAGAGATGTTTAATCAATTTGATGTAAATGTATTTGGTCTTATAAAAATGACAAGAGAAGTATTACCATATATGAGAAAAGCAAATGCTGGTGTAATTATTAATATTAGTTCATTCTTAGGAAAAATGGGATTACCATTACTTGCTCATTATAATGCTTCAAAATATGCAGTAGAAGGAATAGTTGATTCACTAAGATTTGAAACATCACCTTTTAATATCAGAGTTCACTCAATCCAATCAGGACTTTTTGGAACAAACTTTGTTAAAAAAGGTTTAGTTGCAAATGAAGTTACTACAAGTGAAAATTCTCCATATAAAGAGTTAGTATCTCATTTTGTTCCAATTATAGGAAAAGCTATTAATGAAGGACCAAACCCTCAACCAATTGCCAATGCAGTTAAAAATATAATTGAAGATGAAAATTCTGATATCTCAATTCCTGTAGGAGCTGAAGCAGAGACTTTTGTACCACTTAGAAAAGAGCTATCTGATATTGACTTTGAACAAAAGATTAAAGAAACGTTTGCGATATAATAGAAAATAAACCAACAAAGAACAAAAATGAAAACTATCATACAAAATATAGTCATAGCATTTATTGTTATATCTATTTTATTATCACTTCCATATATTTTAAAAGAGAGAGACTTTAAAACATATGGCGATGAACAAATAAGAAAAACGGCAATATCAAAGGGATTAAAACCAATTCCAAATACCTATGAAGATATGATAAAAGTTATGGATAAAAAAGAAAATCCAATAACAAGAGAAAAAATAGCTCTAGGGAAAGAGCTATTTTTTGATACAAAACTCTCTAAAAATAGTGATATTAGCTGTGCAACATGTCATTTGATTAGCAAAAATCAAGAAGAAAAAAAGATTATCTTAAACTCTATAACACAAAAGAAAAAACCAAATGATATGAAAAATGCAAATAATTGTGTTGTTTGTCATTTAGGTGATGAAAGTGGAACAGATAGACTATCAACTTCTATAGGTGATGGTGGAAAAGAAAACCCTCATCATCTAAATACAATGACTATATTAAATTCATCTTTAGCAAAATTCTTTACTTGGGGAGGAGAGATAAAAAATATAGAAGGTCAAATTGCTGAATCTATACAAGCCCCTACTCAAATGAATATGAAAAAAGAAGAACTAGTAAAACGATTATCAGAAGACAACTCTTATAAAGAACTTTTTAATATTGCTTTTAAAGACCCAGATTCAATAACATTTGAGAATATTAATAAATCAATTGCTACATATGTTAGAACACTACTTACAAGAAGTAGCTTTGATAAGTTTTTAGAAGGTGATAATAATGCAATAAATCCACAAGCAAAACAAGGGTTAATAAACTTTATGAACTTTGGATGTAGTGGATGTCACACAGGTATGAGTGTAGGAGGACAAAGTGTACAAAGGTTTCCATTAAGACATTTTGCTGCAATTCATGATTTAAGACCAAACTTAGGGCCTGCACCTGATTTTGAAATTATTGATAACAGTTTTCCTTTTAATAATATTGGAAACTATAAAGGTAGAGCAAATACTCATTTCTTTAGAGTTCCTATTTTAAGAAATATTACAAAAACCTCTCCATATTTTCATAATGGCTCAGTTGATAAAATTAAAAAAGCAGTAGAGATTATGGGAAGACATCAATTAGGATTGAATCTTACAAATAAACAAATAGATGAGATAGTTGCATTTTTAAAAACACTAGAAGGGAATATTGTTGATTATTCTTCTGAAGGGAGTTCAAAATGAGACTTTTTAACGTAAAAACTTTAATACTTATAATATTTATCACAGGAATACTTCAAATGGATATTTTTAATATACAATGGAAATACTTAACAACAATTTCAATAATTCATGCACTTGTATCAGTAGTATTCTCTGTTTTTTATATTATTCCTTTTGTTAATAAACATGCTTATAAATATATAGTTATAAGAAGAGTAAATAGCCTAATTGGTTGGATTCTTGGATTTATACTATTAATAGTAATATTGAGTGGATTTTATTTATTCTTAGTAGGAAATAGAGGTGGAGATATGATTGGTATAGTATCATTTAATATTCATTTATATGGTTCTTTTGTTTTAATAGCTTTTTTACTTTATCATACAAAAAACAAAATACCTACAGCAACTGCCTCTTTAGTATTTGTAATGACTTTAATTAATCCTACTTCATCATATAGTTTTAATAAAGACTTTGTTTCAATGAAACTTGAGAATGATAAAACTATGTATCATAATGAAGATTGGACAAATTCAACTAAATGTAAATCATGTCATAGTGAAATATTCAATCAATGGGCAGATTCAAATCATAAAAACTTAGTAGAGTCAAATCCATACTATATGGTTTTAGAAGGAATTGCAGCTGAAGTTGAAGGTGAAGAGTTCAGACAATGGTGTATGGGATGTCATAATCCAAGTGGACTCACAACAGGACTTACAAAAACTTCACATAATATGACAGGAAATACACTTACAAGTACACTTTTTGAAAAAAAAGGAAAAACTTTAGTAGAAAACTTTAAAGAACATGGTAACTCAAGACTTGAAGAAGGAGTATCTTGCCTTACATGTCACAGAATAATGGATGCTAAAAGTGATGGTAACTCATCATATACTCTAGATTTAACAAATAGAAAGAAATATCCTTTTGAAGATGAAGAATCTAGTATGGGCTCTTGGTTAGGACATAAATTTATAAATGCAAAACCTCAAGAACATAAAGATAGTTATATGAAGCCTCTATATAAAGAAGCAAAATATTGTGCATCTTGTCATGACGAAACTTCTCCTATAACAGGAAAACAAATAGTATCGACTTTTAAACAGTGGGAAAAATCTGAATACAATAATCCTAAAGATAAAACAAAACATAAGTCATGTATTGATTGTCATATGACTTATTTAAAAGATGATAAATTTTCACCTTTAAGAGGAACTTCAACTGATGGTGGAGTAATAAAAGATGATGTGAAAGTTCACTACTTTTCTGGTTCAAACCATTTCTTATCAGGACTTAAAAATAAAGAGCATGAAGACCAAACACTTCAACTACTTAGAACTTCTGCCGAACTTGATGTAAATATTAAAGATGGACAGATTCATGTTGGAGTTAAAAATGTTGGGGCAGGACATCATCTACCAACAGGAGTTGCTGACTTTAGAGAGTTATGGCTTGATACTACAATAAAAGATGCAAATAATAAAATAGTCTTTTCAAGTGGTAAACTAAAAGAAGATGGTAATTTAGGAGATGATGCAAGACCATTCATGAAAGTATTTGGTGATGAAAATGGAGAGCCTGTGGGCTTACTATTTTGGAAATATAAAACTCTTTTAAAAGATACTAGAATTCCAGCAAAAGAAAGAAGGGTTGAAGTTTATGATTTACCAAAAGAACTAAATTATCCTTTAAATGTAGATGTTAAACTTAATTTTAGAATATATCCTCAATGGGTTACAAATATTGTAAGAAATGTGTTTCCAGAACTTCCTAATCCTCCAGTAGTAAAATTGGAGAATATTGTCAAAAAGTTCAATAAAAAGTAAACGAAAACCGTTTACTTTTTATGCAATTAAATCTTTCTTTATAAAAATGTAAAATAGTGAAAAAACCGGCATTATTACAACACCAATAAGCCAAAACTTTTTTTCCTCTTCATTTTTAAATCTATTAGAAATTATTGAATAAATTGAGTAGAACCAAATTGCTATTACAATAGCAATTACTACGATTGCATATGTTGCCATAATGACTCCTTTTTCTTTATATTATATTCCTAGATTTATTAAAAGAATAAAAAGAATAAAAATTAATTTAAAACTATATTTTTCAATTAACTTTAGAGCTAAACTAATTATAAAAATAAAACTATATAATGCATCAAAAATTTGAAGGAATCAGATGCTTAACTCTGCATTAAAACGTTTTAGAAGTATTTCAGCGATCGAAGGTTTATCTTATTTAATTTTAGTATTTATTGCTATGCCAATAAAATATTTAGGAAATGATCCATATTATGTAAAAGTTTTTGGTATGGCTCATGGAGTTTTATTTATATTATTTATGATTTCATTATTTGAAGCTAAAATAAAAGAGTCTTGGGATACAGGTTTTATGTTCCAACTTTTTGTACTATCTTTAATACCTTTTGGAGCTTTTATAATTGAAAACAGAGTAAAACCTAAAGAAGCAAAACAGAACGCTTAGCAAAATTAGATTATATAAAGTTCTAAATTAACTTTATATAATCTTTTTATCTTTATTTTATACTATCTATATCTTTTGCTCTTACTTCATCTTTTCCATTAAATTCTTTTTCATCTGCTTTTGCAACAATTGTTTCTGAAATATAAGTTGTTAAATCTGCAATTTCTTTTGTTCTTGTTGCTACGTTAGCATTTTGTTGTGTTTGAGAGTCAAGTTTTGTAATAGCATCATTAATTTGTAAAATACCTGTTTGTTGTTCTTGCGATGCTCTATCTACATCTTTAATAATCTGTGTTGTTTTATCAATATTTTCTGATAATTCATTAAAGCCTTCAATCATATTTGAAGTAATAGATTTACCTTCATTTGCTTTATTTGTAGCATTTTCAACTAAATCTTTTATCTCTTTTGCTGCCTCTGCACTTCTTGAAGCTAAATTTCTTACTTCTTGAGCAACTACTGCAAAACCTTTTCCTGCTTCACCTGCAGTTGCTGCTTCAACTGCTGCATTTAGAGAAAGAATATTTGTTTGGAATGCAATTTGATCAATAATTGTTATTGCTTCATTGATTGTTAATACTTGAGTATTAATACTATCCATAGCTTCCATAGTTTGATTAGCTAATTCATATCCAGTATTTGCAGAATTTGTAAGACTAGTTGCATAAGAGTTCATTTTTGATACATTTTCTGTATTTGCAGTAATTGTACTTGTAACTTCTTCAAGTGCAGCTGCTGTCTCTTCTAATGAAGCTGCAGCATGATTTGAAGAGACATTTAAAGTATCAACATTTTCCATTAGAACAGATGAACTCTCTTGTAATGTTAAACCATTAGATTTATTTTCAATTAGCATATCTGTAATTGCATCTCTTAATTTATTTATGTCATTAATTAAAAGTTCAAATACTCCGCCTTTTTCTACGTTATCCATGATTAATTCATTTTTATAATTATATTTTGCATACTCTTCTAAAATATAATTTACTTTATTAAAATTACTTTTAGTATCTGTAATCATACTATTTATATTTTCTTTTAAAAGCTCTAAACTATTATTATCAGAACTTTTAGTGATATGTTCACTATACCAACCATGACTAACTCGTTTCATAACGCCTTCTGCTTGCACAATTAAATCTTTTTCTTTTAAAAGACCATCTTCGATAGTTTGTAAATAATCATTAAACTTCATGGCAACTTTTCCCACTTCATCTTCAGAAGAAATATCTACTCTAGAACTAGAATCATTTGAAGCAATTAGATTTGTTATTGCATTATTTAGATTGTCTAAAGGTGCAGCAACTATTTTTTTCATTGAAAATAGAATCACAATAATTAATACAAATATTAAACAAATAATCATAATTATTGCCATATTGATAATATTACTTGAAACATCAATTGCCAGATTTACTTTTTCAATAGGTTCAGCAACTAAAGAAATACCAAGTTTCTTATTATTGAAATCTTTTACATCTACATATGTATATAAAAACTTATCAGTAATAATAAACTTTTCTTTTAAAAGTTTTTTAAAATCAATTTTTTTAGCATCTGCTAAAAAATCTTTATTAATAAATTTTTGTGAAATTATATAATTATTTAATTTTTGTGAAGCATTAAATTGTTTTACTTTTGATGCAGATAAATCCATTAAAAGTACATAACCCTCTTTTTGTTTATCAAAAGATTTTGCTACTGAATTCAAACCTTGCATAAACTCTAAAGAACCTAAATGTGTTCCATCATCATCAATTACAGGAACTACTGCACGTAAAGACAGACCAGCTTTTCCCATCTCAAAAGTATTTACTACAGTTTGAGTACTATTTACTTTTACAACACTATGTCTAAAAGAACTTAAATCATCACCAAATTTATTTAACTTCCAAGCACGAACGAAAGAGTGATTGTCTTTAGTATGTACATGTACTTTTATATTTTTAAAAGGTGTACTTTTTTTCATTTTTTCACTAATAAATTTTAGTGTTAAAATGGCTTCATCTCTATCTTTATTTCTCAATGCACTTTTTATACGTCCATCATTTGCAATACTTACTGCATTTGAAATACCAACATCTTTTTTACTATTAATCTTTTGATTTACTTTTACTTGTAAATCATTTACTACTTGAGAGTAAACATCTTCTATAGCTTTATTCTTATAAAATTGAAGTATTGAATAACTTACAACTAAAGAAAGTAAAGAAATAATCACTACAACTAAGGTGATTTTTAGACCTATGGATTTGATTTTCATTTTGTCTCCAAATATAATTATTATTCAAAATTATATTATATTTAGAATTAATTATAACTATATATTATAAATATAATCATTATTATTATAACTTATATAAAATAAATTTTGAAAAATATTTAAAATTAAATATAAATATTTGACATTTTTAAATATAAAAGATAAAATACAAACTAATATCTATTTTTAAATACAAAGGTTTAATATGAAAACTCCATTTCCTTTTGAATATATTGCACAAAGTACAAACTTTTATGGAAGAAATGAAGAAGTAAAAAATATCGTTTCACACATTGAAGCATCAACAAATATACTTCTATTTTCAAAAAGAAGGATGGGGAAAAGTACTCTTATAAAAAATACTTTCTCAAAAATAGAAAAAAAATATACAGTAATTTATATAGATATTTTTAATATAATTACGGCCCAAGATTTTGCAAGACTTCTTCTAAAAGGTATAACTGACGCACAAAAAGGAGATGTAGCAAAATCGATTAAATGGTTATCCTCTCTTTTTAAAAGAGCAAGAGTAGAACCAACATTTGATCCTAATACTGGAAAAATGGGGATTAAACCAGTTATTTCAGACCTATCATTTGAAGAGCTAATTGAAGATGCATTTAATGCATTATTTGAAATGTCAAAGAAAAAAAATGTTGCGATTGCAATAGATGAATTTCAACAAATATCTACAATAAAAGATAAAAAAATAGCTGCATTAATTAGAAAATATATGCAAGAAGATCACAATATTTCATATATCTTTTTAGGTTCTAAAAGAAATATCTTAAATACCTTATTTGCATATAAAGCTCCTTTATTTGAAATGGCAACTCCAATGTCACTTAAAAGTATATCTGTAGATAATATATTTTCATATGCAAAAAAACATCTTAAAATATCAAAAGAACTAATAGAAGAGATTTATTTAATAGCAGATGGAGAAACAAAACTAATACAAAT
This sequence comes from Arcobacter sp. LA11, assembly GCF_001895145.1. Taxonomy (NCBI): domain Bacteria; kingdom Pseudomonadati; phylum Campylobacterota; class Epsilonproteobacteria; order Campylobacterales; family Arcobacteraceae; genus Arcobacter; species Arcobacter sp. LA11. The sequence goes on from NZ_BDIR01000009.1 coordinate 53,777, forward strand.
GATTTTACATAAGGCATATTTAGAAAATACGAATACAAAAAAAATAGATAAAGAGATGATTGATAGGTATATTGAAGAGATATTAGTATCAAAAAACGATCACTATAAAAGTCTATTCGAACTTTTTAGTACAAACCAAAAAAAGGCTTTTAAACTTCTATCAAAATATAAAAAAGAGATGTTTTCAAATCATATATTAAACAAAGAGAATATTTCTAGAGCTTCTATGCAGTCTTCACTTAAACAACTTTATGACAAAGAGTTTATAGATAAAGAAGAAGATATTTGGTTTATTCCTGATAGAACATTTGAACTTTGGGGAGAAAGGGTTTTAAATAATTAAAACCCTTTTTATATTTATTTATACATATCTGCTAATTCTGTAGCTTCAGTTATTACTGAAAAAATTGTAGTTTGATTTGGTTTATGTGTATTTTCTGTATTACTGTTCATTACAGAGATATCATTATTAATAAGATTTACACTTTCTATTCTACTTATTGGTTTTACGGTACCTCCCGCAGCTAAAATTACTCCCTCTGCCAACTGAGCATCATATTGACTTGTTGTTTTATATTTATATAACGAAGTTCCTCTTATTTTTTCATGATATGGCTTTGAAAAATTTGAGAAGGTAGCTACATCTGAAACACTTAATAAAGATATTCCCAGTTCAACATTTGTAATATTTTTTATATCACTAGAAAAATGTTGTACATCTTTTAAAGAAGCTAACAATTTAAACATAGTTTCTTTTTTTTGAGAGACAAAAGATACTAAATTTTTCACTTTTAAAGTGTAAGTGACCATTCCTAAATGACCTCTGAAATATGCTCCTAAATTTGATATATTTGCTTTTGATTCAAGGTAATCTATGAACCTTCTATTAGGAACTAATTTTTCAACTACAACACCTGAAGCAATTAAATAACCTGTTTTATCTATTTTACTTTTTGAATCTATTGTTAGATAATCTGTGGCATTAATATTTGCATTATTATCATTTTTTAAATTCCATCTAAATACAAAGATGTTCTTTTTACTAGTGATTTCTAAATATTTATCATATAACAAATCATATTGTAACTCATAAGCTATAACCCCATAAGTTTTTACAAGATTATGTGTCTTATAATTAAGTGTAATAAGCTCTTTTTCTTTTTCTTCTTTTTCTTTTTCAAATTTAGACTTATCTTCAGTTGAAAGATTTTCATCTTTAAGTTTTTCTTCTATTTCTTTTATTTTTAATAGAATTGCTAATTCACTATCTAATAATATTTTTAATTCCTTTTTTATCTTTTCAACATCTAAATTAGAACTACTATCTTGATTATTATTTAATTCTTTAAACAATTCTTCTTTTTGAGTAACTAAGCTCTGAGCTTTGTCTGTAGAAACTTTTACAATCTCTTTATTTACAGAATCAATTTTTCTTTTAATCTCAGTATTTTTTGCTTCTATTTTCAAACTCTTTATTTTTTCATCTAATATCTTAGTAGATAATCTTTCAAGTTTATTTATAAGATTTTTTATTTCAAAAAGTGTTTCTTCCTTGACATCTGATTTGTATGTTGTTCTTTGTATATAAAAGTCAGAAGGACTACTTACAAAATCACTTCCATTTAGCATAATTGCACTTTGTAAGCCATTTGATGGTTTTATATAATAAAATTCTCCAACATTACTTATGGGAGAAAGTCCATTTACAGACATCTGTTTTAATTGATTTGGTGAACCTGTAAGTCCCCATTTAACTTCAAACTCATTATTTAAATCAACTGTTGATTGAATGACAGAGTTACTGCAGCCAGAGAACAATAATACTATTGCTAATATACTTACTTTAAAATACATAATCAACTCCTCAAAGTAACATAATAGTAATTATAATATATAGTATTATATGATATTTTAAAATATTAAATTTAATTATTTCAAAAAGTTAAAAAAAAGAAAGTTTTAAATTTATACTTGAGAATAAATCTGACCAATAGAAATACCACCATCATTTAAAGGTATTTTTTTAGAGTAATAATACCTTTTATTTAAATTCTCTAATCTTTTTGTTACTAACTCTAATAAAATTTTGTTTTGAAATACTCCACCAGTTAACACAACTGCTAGGTCATCGTATTTTTGAGATATATCAACAATTAACTCTACTAAACCATTGATAAACTTAGAACAAATAATAGTTTTATTTTTGTCTTCTATAATTTCTTTTATACATAAAGTTAAATCAACTTCTGTATCTATTATTTCAAATTTATAAAACTCTTTTATAGATTTATCATATGCCATTTCTATTTGAAGTCCTGTTTCCCCTTCATAACTTTGTAATTGTGATATTCCTGACAATGAAGCTATTGCATCAAATATCCGTCCAAGAGAGCTTGTAAGTGGTGCATTTAAACCTTTTTTCCAAACTGTATGTAAAAGTTTAATTTCACTTTGAGAAAAAGCTTTTACTGTTGGATTATCTAAATTTGAAACTTCTTCTAAAGAAAAAATATCAAATAAAATAGATAGAGCAACTCGCTTAGGCTCTTTAACTGCTTTTTCTCCACCAAGTAATTTGAAGTATTTAAAATAATTTGATCTTTCATAAGAATTATTATTTCCAATAAAAACTTCTCCTCCCCATATATTTCCATCATCACCATATCCAGTTCCATCAAAGCAAAAAGCTAGTACTTTCTCTTTTAAATTATATTCAGCCATACATGAAAGCATATGAGAGTAGTGATGTTGTATTTGTACTAATTCTATATTTTGAGTTTTTGCCCATTTTGTACTTTCATAACTTGGGTGTTTATCGCAAACTATTAGATCTGGTACAAAATCATAAAATCTTTTAAAAGTTTCGATTGTTCTAGTAAAATACTCAACAGATGTTATACTTCCTAAATCTCCAATATGAGGAGATAAAATTAAATTGTCTTCAAAAGCTAAAGCAATAGTTGATTTTTGATTAGCACCCAAGGCTAATATTTTTTTATCTAATTTCTTTTCTAACTTAAATGAAGTTGGAGCATAACCTCTTGCATTTCTTAATATAAAGAGTTCATCATTTATAACTTGAACAACAGAATCATCACATGCATTTATAATATCTCTATCAAAATCACATACAAAATCTACAACATTTCCAAGTTTTTCAATCAACTCATCTTTAAATCTAACTATAGGTTCATTGGATAAATTTGCACTAGTCGCTACGATTGGATTATTTAGATATTTAAATAGAAGAATATGTAATGGAGTATAAGCAATGAAGCAACCTATTCTATCAATATTTGGTGCTATTAGTGAACTCAAATTTGAATTAGTTGATTTTACTAAAGTTATAGGTTTTTCTTTTGAAGAAATTATCTCTTCTTCTTTTAAAGTTAAACTAGCAGATTCTCTTACTTGTTCAATATCTTTAAACATAACAGCAAAAGGTTTTGTAGGTCTATTTTTTCTTAATCTTAACTCTTCAATAGCTTTTGTATTTGTTGCATCACAAACTATATGAAAACCGCCCATTCCTTTTAATGCAACTATATACCCTTGATTTATTTTATTAGCAAGTTCTTTTATTGCTTCAGCATTTTCACTTAATTTATTATTACCATTATCATATAAAGCTATCTTAGGTCCACATTTCTCACATGAAACAGGTTGTGCATGATATCTTCTATTTAAAGGATTGATATACTCTTCTTTACAATCATCACACATAATAAATCTTGACATTGAAGTATTACATCTATCATATGGTACAGTTTCTATAATAGAGTATCTAGGACCACAATTTGTGCAGTTTGTTAAAGCATATTCAAATCTAAAGTTTTTATCATCATTTATATCATCAATACAATCATCACAAACTGCCATATCTGGACTTATAATTGTAGATTTATTTGAAGTAGTTTGACTTTGTATTATTTCAAAAGTTTTATACTCTTTTAAATCTAATTCAAAGATTTCTATATTGTCTATTTTTGATAAAGGTGGAGGTGAAGTTTTAAGTTGGGTTAGAAAGTTTTCTATATTTTTTGATTGACCTTCAAGTGCAATATTTACACCTCTATCATCATTATTTACCCACCCATTTAAATTTTCATTTAAAGCAAGAGTATAAACAAATGGTCTAAAGCCAACTCCTTGAACAATTCCACTTACTTGTACCTCTATACTTCTCATCAAACTCTCTTACTTTTGTATTGGAAAGTCCTTATTATAGTATATTTTAAAATTTTTTGTAATAGCTTTTTTAATTAATTTATAAAATAACTCATTTGAAATCATATCTCCACATAAAGAGACTCCATCAATTTCAAACTCACTATTTACTTCATCTACAATATTTGCTAAATAGTAAGAAAAGCTTTCTACATACCCTAAACTTAACGTTTTATCATCAACTCCTGCAAGTTTAAAACTTATACCACTTTGAATAAATTTATTAATATTAAATTCTCTACTAAAAATCTTTTGAGAATCTAATAGCTTATAATCAACCCGAGGACCTTTTTCTAGAATTGCATTAGATGCATTTTCAAAAATAATATTTTTTGAACTATCATCTTTTTTTATTCCCAATATAATTGCAGCAATATTCCATAATGAAAAAATAGAATTGTTTTTAAATTTAGAGATATCATAATTTAGTGCATTTTCATATTCATTTGGAAATTTTGTTTTATAATTTTCTATTAATTTTTTTCCTATTTCATCTTTTGAAATTTCTTCAAAAATATACTTGATTGTTTCAGGTATTTTATAATTTAATATATCAAGCATGCCATCAATCTTATTAGAATACAAACATATATTATCATCATATTTTGTAGAACTAAAAAGGTTTAATATAGATTTATCTGATAAATTATTTTCTTCTAATAAAACCATAAATTGACCTTTTGCCTTTTCATCAAAAGTATCATATATTTCTTCTAATTTTTTATCATAGTTTTCATTTTCTAAAATCATTATTTTTGAGTCATTAATTACTATCTTTGGACTTATACTTTTAACGTCAGTACTTGTATATACTAATTCACAATCATAATCTTTAGACTCTTCATACTCAAGAAAACAAATTCCAAATCTACTTAATTCCTTGGATAAAAGATATAAAATCAAATTATTTGGATATCTAATATTGATTTTATCAATATTAAGATTATTATTATTTTTATAGACTTGATTGATATTAAAATTTACTATAGGTTTTTCTATACTTAAAAGTGCAACTGTTTTTTCTTTTGTAGAAACAACTAACCTTGACAATTCATTTATATCTGTACAAATTATATTTGAGTCTTCATTTAATTCTTTATTTAATTTACTATAAACAAAATCACCATTAGAAGTTTTAATTTTAATTTTATTATTTTCACTTATTTTTAAGGCAAGCATTGCAAATAGTTCTTTATAGTTTTTATATTTTATTTCTTCACCATTTTTTAAAAACTTCAAATTACTTACATCACAGGTTGTACCACAAATATCACAATCGAAAAAAGGATTATAGAAGTCGGTTGATTCTTCATTTTCAATATTTACTAAACAATTTGAACAATGTGGCAGTTTTAATTCATTTAGAGTTAAGGTATAATCTTTTTTTGGTATTTCTGGTACAACTTCTAATGTAAAATTTTTTAAGAATATTGACATGGGTAACTCATTTGATAAAATATCAGATACAGTTAATAATTTTTTATCTTCATCTTCTATATATAAAAATATATAATTTTCATCTCTTAATATTTTATAATTAACATCTCGTTTTTTTAAAATATTATCAAGAAAAGTCACTAATGTATTATTATTTGAAAGGTATTCAAATTTATATTCTAGGACCATGAAGAATATCCCTTTTAAATGAAATTTTTGATATCTCTTCTATTGTGATATCTTCTTTTTTTATCTTTGTTTTTATATCTAAATCTTTTAATGCTTTTATAATTGTATCTTCCATTGTAATAACAGCTTTTATAATTTCATCACTCAATTCAAATGTTGTATCATCAGCAACTCTTTTAGGAATTACTCCTAATACATTTGTAGAAGGCAAATCACCATTCATCTTAATCATATTAAGAGTTTGAAGCATTTCAACTTCATGAGCACTTCCTTGCCAATCAATCTCATCAGGTGAATTTAAAAAGTCAAAAAAGTATACGTCACCAGCTTTTGAATTTAAAGCGTCAATACAATCAACTACAAAAACTTCATCATATTTGATAATTTCTGGAATCAATCTTTGAGCTAAAGTTCCACCATCTAGAATACTTACACTATTTTTATCTGAAGAGAACTCATATTTTTCATCTAAATAATGAATGAAATGAGCTCCTATCCCTTCATCTTGGAATAGGATATTTCCTATTCCTAATATTAAAATGTTCATTCTAATCTTTCTTCTTTTTCTTATGCCATGTATATCCACTAAATATAGCATCCATAGCACCAGATTTTCCATAAACAGAGTTAAATACTGCCATATAAATATGAATAGGAATAAACAATAAGAAAACCCACATCGTAATATGATGAACTTCTCTTACAACAGCCAAGCCACCCATCCATACTTCAAGTGGTCTTAAAATATCAAAGATCATTCCTCCAAAACCTTCATGGTACACATGCATATGAAGAATCAACCCTGTAATAGATATTACAAATAGTGTTATAAAAATCATAAAGTATGCAATAAACTGTAAAGGATTATAAATACCCCTAGCCTCTGGATGCACACCAATTAACATATAATATTTAATTTGTTGTATCCACACTTTTGGATTTATAAAATCAAAAAATGACATTCTTTCATTTCTACTATGTCTATCAAAAATAAAAAGATAACTTTTTACCATTGTTGATGCAATTAAAATAAATCCAAAAATAATATGCCAAGCCCTCCATAAAGCATTCATAAAATTAGTTGGTTCATTATTTACATAAGGAGTTAAAAAAGGATTTGCAATATAAAATCCAGTTACAACAAGAACTAACATTGTTACAACCCTTACCCAGTGATTAAATCTTAGAATCCCTGAAAACTCGTACTTCTTTTCAATCATTTGTTATCCTTTTTTTAACAACTACTACCGTAAACAGGATCAACTTTATATGTTCCTAAATCTTTACCTTTAGTATCCATAACATGAACAGCACAAGCAATACAAGGGTCAAAACTATGAATAACTCTAATAATTTCAAGAGGTTGTGAAATATCTTGAACTTTCATTCCAATTAGATTTGATTCATATGGACCTTTTAATCCTCTAGAATCTTCAGGTCCTGCATTCCAAGTTGAAGGAACAACAGCTTGATAGTTTTCAACTACACCATTTTTAATTCTAATCCAATGAGATAACATTCCTCTTGGAACATCCCCAATAAATCTTCCTTTATACTCTTTATCTTTATCAATATGATATGTAGCACAAGTATCTTGGTCAACTTTTAAATTTTCAATTAAAGTATTAAATGTTTCTAAACCATTATCAATGATTGCTTTTGTTTGTAAAGCTCTTGCAGCAGTTCTACCTAAAGTAGTAAATAATGCTTCAGTTGGTAAACCTGTAGTTGCTAAGAATTCATCTACAACTTTTTTAATTTTTTTATTTCCACTTGCATAAGAAACTAATACAGCTGCTAAAGGACCTACTTCCATAGCTTTACCATCATATCTTGGTGATTTAATCCAAGAGTATTTACCTTTTTCATCTACAGTTTTACTATGAATTTCTTTTCCATCAGGACCAATAGTCATATTTTCATTTAATCCAGTATATTTAGGATTTGTTTTTCCATCATATGGATGTAAAGGTTCATCATCAGCATACCAAGAATGCGTCGCTTCTTCTGTAATTAAATCTTCATTTATTGGATGAACTTTTGATAAATCTCCATTCATAATAATACCAGTATCAAAAAGATACTCTGTTCTATTTAATTGCATCTCTTTATAAGACATGAAATTCATAGTTCCAGCTTCACTTGTAACACTAGGCTCTGTAGCAAATGCTTTTCCTGCCATTACAATATCTGCATAATATGCATGTTCAATGAAATTTGCAACTTCTTTATATTTAGTTAAATACTCACCCATTCTAGATGGATCTAATAAATCCATAATACAAGTAACACCACCAACAGTAAGACTTTGAGGATGTGGTTGTTTACCACCAAACATCGCCATAAGTTGTGCTGCTGTTCTTTGTACTTCTAGTGCTTTAAGATAATGCGAAAGTGCAATTAAATTTTGCTCAGGTGTAAGATTAAATGTTTTATGTCCCCAATATGCATTTGCAAATGGTCCAAGTTCACCTTTATCAACAAAAGCTTTTACTCTATCTTTTACTTTTAATAAATCATTTTCACCAGTTGCAATTGGGTATTTTGTATATTTAAATGCTTCTTTTGAAGCAAGTGCAGGATCTGCATCAAGAGCAGAAACAACATCAACCCAATCAAGTCCATGTAAATGATAAAAGTGCACAACATGATCATGCATAAACAGAGCTTGGTTCATTAATGACCTAACTAGTTTTGCATTTAAAGGAGGTGTTATTTTAAGTGCATCTTCAACTGCTTCAATACCCGCTCTATAATGTGAATATGTACATACACCACAAATTCTTTGCATTAAAAAACCTGCATCTCTTGGGTCTCTATTTTTTACAATAGTCTCTAAACCTCTCCATAAAGTTGATGAAGAATAAGCATTTTGAATTACATTATCTTCATCCACTTCAACTTCAATTCGTAAGTGTCCCTCAATCCTAGTAATTGGGTCAACGATTACTCTTTTATTTGCCATGATTAATGTTCCTCATCTTCTTTTGGATTTTTTACTTTTGAAATAACTGCATGTGCAGCAATACCAATTGCAGCAGTTGTTAAAATACCAACACCAATTTTATCAGCAGTAGCATCAGCTCCACCACCACCAAATACAGTGTTATATAATTTATCAGCAACTGGTTCTTCAAGTGGCCCCATAGCATCCCAGAAGTCCGGTTCAGAACAACCAATACAACCATGTCCTGCTTGTATTGGCCAAGAAGTATGTTGATTAAATTTATTCTTAGAACAGTTATTAAAAGTATAAGGTCCTTTACAACCTACTTTATATAAACAGTAACCTTTTTTAGCACCTTCATCACCAAATTCTTCTACAAATTCACCTGCATCAAAATGACCTCTTCTTTCACATAAGTCATGAATTCTTAGCCCATAAGCCCATTTTGGTCTATTATATGCATCTAGTGCGGGAAGTGTTCCATAAAGAATATAATGTAAAAGTGTACCTACAATATTTTTTTCACTTGGAGGACAACCAGGTACATTGATTACACTTTTATTTGTAACTTTTGAAAGAGCAACTGCACCTGTTGGATTTGGTATTGCAGCTTGTACTCCACCAAACGAAGAACAGGTACCAATAGCAAAGATAGCTTTTGCATGTTCAGATGCTAATTTAGCACTATGTTCACCTGTATTACCATGTCCACCAATTGTAAGATAGAAATCATTTTCACCACTTGGTATTCCACCCTCTACCATAAGAATATAATTACCCTTATACTTTTCAATTGCATGCTCTAAATTTTGTTCAGCTTGCCAACCTGCACTTGCCATTAATGTTTCATGGTACTCTAATGAAATATAATCAAAAATCAATGAATCAATAGTTGGAGCATCACTTCTTAAAAGTGATTCTGAACAACCAGTACACTCTGCCATATGTAACCAAATTATTGGCAGTCTATCACTTAATTCTGCAGCCTTCGCTACTAATGGAGTGAAGTTTCCAGGAAGTGCAAGCATTGCAGTAACTGCAGTAGCCCACTTCATAAAATCTCTTCTACTAACACCTTTTTCTTCTAAAACTGTTGGTATAGATTTTGAGTCATCTAATTTAGGAAGTTTTTCTAAATCTTCTAAACGTTTAGACAATCTGTTAAATAAATTTAAATCTTTCACATAGATTCCTTTTCAAGATTTATATTTTTATGAATAATCATTCATTCATTCATTGAATTGTATTCTATTTAAAACAAAACAGAATTTAGTTGAGCCAAATCAACAAATGAATGATTATTCATTTAAATAACTGAAATATTACATGACTTAAACTTAACTTTATATAAAATTCTAATGAAATTTTTATATTTTTATATAATAATTAAAACTTATATTTTAAAGTGGCATAAACGTGACTTTTTAGGATAGTAGAAAGACATTTTTAGTACATAATTTATACATAATTATGTACTAAATATTATAATATTTTTTAATAATCTATAGGATATTCTTCAGGGATTAAAACTTTGTATGTTTTTAGAGATTTTTTTAATTTAGATAGTAAAATTGAGTTAGCAAACATGTTACCACAAAAAATTATATCTTTTGCTTTTAGTTCTGAATTAATCTTTGATACATTATCTGTTACAAAATCACTTAAGCTTTCATAAAATGAATAAGCTATCATAGTATCTTCTACTCCTGCCATCTTATAACTCATTGCACTTTGAATAATTTTTCTATAATCAAGATAGTTTTTGCCATCGATTTTAACTACATGCATATCAATTTGAAGTCCACTTTTTCCATTAAACAATAAAGCTGTATCTTCAAATTCTATGTAATCTTTCATTCCAAGTAAATATGCTAAATGATTTAAAATTGATTCAAAACCATCTGTATCTTTATCATCAAATTCTTTTTCAAAAAATTCTGGAAATTTATTTTTATAATTATCAATTAATCTATAAGTATTCTCATCAATACTCTTTATATCTTCTAAACAATTATCAATATTATTGATTACATTTGGAATTAGAATTACATCTTTCTCACCAACTGTTGGTACATTTACTTTTATTCCAGATTCATCACTTTGATATGAAAAATAAATTCCTATAGTTGGTACTATTCTTTTATTGTACTGAGCAAGTACTGATTTATATACAGAACCATATTCTTCAAAATAATCATTGCTTGAATTTACTTTTCTTCCTAAAGTATATTCATATTTAGGGAATAAACCTTTCTCTCCATGAACAACTATATTTTGTTTATCATTGTATGTTACTTTTAGTCCATCTTGATAAACTTCATCATTTACATATAAAAGGTAGTCTATTCCTTCTTCTTTTAAAGCTTGTGAAAAAAGAACTGTTTCCCTATCATCTGGAATTTTTGCATAAATAAATCTTGTATTTGAATACTCTTTATTTGCATTTTGTAAAAGTTTGAACTTTAATTTTACAAGAGGTCTTTCTATTGAACATAACAATTGTAAGTCTTTTGGTGCTATATCTAAAAGATTTTTAATATTATTTATATTTGTAATTAAAAGTTTTACTTCATAATCTTTTGATTCGAACTCTTCTCTTAATTTACATGAAGGTAAAAATAAATCTTTTAATCCATTATGAGTTTCAAATCTTGAAATTCCACCATCTTTTATCTTATTTATATCATTTGAAAAATCTATTGGTGCTTCATCTAAAATAGCATTGATTTCATCATTTGTAAGCAATGATAAGTTAACCTTCACTTCTTTATCTTCTAACTCTTCATGTGCATCAAAATCAAACTCTTCAATAACAGATGCTCCTTTTAAGAAGATAGAAAGAGGCAATTTTTGTTCTAATAAACTAAAAAACGTTTCTAAATTTTCTTGTGAATCATCACATATGATTAAAATAAAACCTCTATACATTTTAGTTTTGGCTTTAACTTTTGATTCTTTAATTAAATCGTCAATAATATGTTTAAAATAAAAATTTGTAGAGCTAAAATCTACTTTATAAATTAGTTCCATGTAGTGTCTTCCTCATTTGGAATTCTAGTTAAATGTTCACCATTATAACTTCCTATTAATTCATGGGCGATTGTTTTTATACTTTTATTATTTTTTTTAGTAGCTTTGATACCAATACTCTCAATTTCTTTAACTGCTTGCAAAATTAATTCTTCAAATCTATCTTCAATCTCATCTGTCAATCCAATTTCAACAGTCTCAATATCTTTTGGAATAATTCCTAAAATTGTCACTTCTGCATGTTTATCCAATACAGAACATATTTCTAACATCTCAACAATTTCAACTTCATGTGCAGTTTTTCTATAAGTTCCAAGTCCAAGTAAAACATCAGATGGAAGTCTAAATATCTCACCTGCTTTATCTTCAATTGATACAGTATCTAAAATAATTACATTATCATACTCTTGAAAAAATGTCATTAGTTTAAATCCTAATGTTCCACCTTCAATAATCTCCAAATTACCATCAAATTCATAATTCTCTTCTAAATATTTAGAGGCATAAATTCCTACACCTTCATCTTTAAATAAAACGTTACCAACACCAATTACAATATTTTTCATAAAAAATCCTCTAATATTTAAAAACTTAAAAAAAATAAACTTTATTTATTTTCTTTAAATCTTCATGAAAAAATGGGCTATGACATTTTAGCCATAGCCCATTTAGTTTTAAGTAAAAATACGGAAGTTATTTACCGTGATTTTCAACTTCACCTTTTTCATTAACAATATTCTTATTAACAAATTTAGTTCCACCAAATACAATATTGATATCACCCTCTCTCCAGAAAATTGTTCTCCAAACTTGGTAATAAATATGTGACATAACCCACATAAGTAAAATATACATTGCAGTATGATGAGCAATTCTAACACCCATATTTCCACCAAATACTTCTAAAGTCCAATCTGTAGCAAAATGCAATAATGCAGGCCACCAAGTACCAATAGAACTCTGCCCAGAAGCAAGACCATGTACATACATTTGAAGTCCAGTTAATAACATAAACACTAAAAGAATATGAAACAAAGTAAAAAACATAATATTATAACTATCACTATGTTCAGAATCAAATTTCTTTCTTCTATTAAATGTAATTAAGTTAAAAAATACTTCACAAAACTCAATAAAGTTTTTCTTTGTTGGTAAAATTTTCTTATATGGTTTTTCAAATCTAGAAAATAGATATAAATAACCAATTAAAATTGCTGTTACATCAAATATAATGGCAACAATAAAATGTCCCCATCTGTTCCAAGCCATCACATACTTATCTACTGCAGGATCTGCAATAAATGTTTGATAATATGGATGACCAATATATAGCCCGGTTGCAACCGCAGCAATCATACAAAATGCATTCAACCAGTGAATCGTTCGCATGATTGGGGTCATTCTCTCAACCCGCTTCATCTTAGGCACGGCTAGATCCTACTGGGTTTACTTTATAAACAGCTAATTCTTTTCCTTTTGTATCCACAATATGTACAGCACAAGCAATACAAGGGTCAAAACTATGAACTGTTCTAATAATTTCTAAAGGCTCATCTGGATTAACAACTTTAGTACCAACTAAAGAAGCTTCATATGCACCCATTCTTCCTTTATAATCTTTAGGAGCTGCATTCCAAGTTGAAGGAACAACCGCTTGGTAGTTTTCTACTTTTCCATCTTTGATTTTAACCCAGTGACCTAATCCACCCCTTGGTGCTTCAGCCATACCGAAACCTTTCGCATCTTTTGATACTGTATCAAAATCAAATTCTGTCCAAGTCGATAAATCACCATGTGCAACATTTGAAGCTAATTCATCACACCATTTAATAACTTCTTCACACATCATTTCAGTTTCAATTGCACGTGCGGCAGTTCTTCCAACTGTAGAAAATAAAACTTTTGTTGGTAAGTTACCATTCTTTAAGAATGTCGTAACATATTTAGTGATTTTCTCGTCACCTTTAGCAACACCAACAACCATTCTTGCAAGGGGTCCTACTTCCATTCTTTCATCATCATATAACGGAGATTTAATCCAAGAATACTTTTTATCAGTATCAAGATAAGCAATATTATCTTCTTTTTTACCAAAACCTGTATACTTTGGAGTAGTTACTCCATCATATGGATGTAAGTTTGTAGTACCTTCATACCAAGCATGTGTTACATCTTCTGTAATTTTAGTTTGGTCAAGCTCATAAACTTTTGATAAGTCTTTGTTCATAACTACACCACTTGGGAATAATTTTGCAGCTTCATAGAAAGGTGTATCATCTAAATTAAAATCACCAAATGACATATAATTACCTAAACCACCACCAGTTCCATCTAATGCTTCATCAGCATACATTGTTCCAGCCATATAAACATCTGGTAAATAAGCTTGCTTTGTAAACTTTAATGCTTTTTGAATAATATCTTTAAACTCAGCAACTCTTGCTGGATTTTTAATATCTTGAACACAAGTTACTCCACCTACAACTATTGATTGTGGATGTGGATTCTTACCACCAAAAATTGCTTGCGCTTTTGCAACTTCTCTTTGTAATTCTAAAGCATCTAAATAATGAGAAAGACCAATTAAGTTCTGCTCAGGAGTTAATTTGTATGCTTTACTTCCCCAATAAGCATTTCCAAATATACCAAGTCTACCTTGTTTAACATATTTTGTAACTCTTTCTTGAACTTCAGCAAATACATCTTCAGATGCATTCCATGGTCTTTGACCTGAAAGTTTAGCCCACTTCTGAGCTTCTTCTACAGCTTTTTTAGGATCAGCTTCTAAGGCTTTTGTAATATCTACCCAATCAAGAGCATGTAAGTGATAGAAATGAACAACATGGTCATGGATGTATAATCCACCTTGCATTAAATTTCTAACAATTCTTGCATTTTTTGGAATAGTTACATTAAATGCATGTTCTACTGCCTCAATACTTCTTTGGTAATGAGTACCAGTACAAACACCACAAATTCTCATTGCTAGAAGACCACAGTCTCTTGGGTCTCTACCTCTTAGAATTTCTTCGATACCTCTGAACATTGTAGAAGAACTGTAAGCTTCTTGGATAACATTGTTATCATCAATTACTGCTTCAATTCTTAAATGTCCTTCGATTCTTGTAATCGGATCTATTACTACGTGTTTACTCATTACTCTTCTCCATCTTCACTATGTACTGTTCTTTTCCCTGCTACTGCACTTGCCACTGCATGTACACCAATACCAATTGTTGTTGCTGTTAATAACCCTAAACCAAACTCATCAACTGTTTTTTCAACTCCACCAGTTGGAGCTTTTATATTTGCATCAGCCATTGGTCTTTCATAAGCATATTTATCCCAGAAATCAGGTTCAGAACATCCAATACAACCACGACCTACCCCAATTGGCCAGTTTGCACCATCGTTATATCTAATTATAGAACAGTTATTAAATGTCATTGGTCCTTTACAACCAACTTTATATAAACAGAAGTTGTTTTTAGCACCTTCATCACCCCACTCTTCTACAAATTCACCTGCATCAAAGTGTGCTCTTCTTTCACAGTTATCATGAATTCTATAACCAAATGCAAATTTAGGTCTTAAAAGTGAGTCTAATTCAGGAATTTGACCAGTTAAAACAAAATGTAAAACTACACCAACCATATTAGCTGGGTTTGCAGGACAGGCTGGAATATTGATTACAGGTTTACCTTTAACTAAATCCATTACACCAACTGCACCTGTTGGATTTGGAGAAGCAGCAGGAACACCACCATATGTAGCACATGAACCAACAGCAACAACAGCAGCAGCATCTTTAGATAATCTTTCTAAATTTTCTTGAAATGTCTCTCCACTTGCACCAATTGTTCCATAACCACCATTAATTGCAGTAGGTATTGCTCCTTCAACAAATAATAAATACTTACCTTTAAAATGATGTATTGCATCTTCAAGTTGTTCTTCAGCTTGATGTCCAGATGCAGATTGTAAAGTATGATGAAATTCTAAACTTAATACATCAAATAATAAATCATCAACAGTAGGAGTTGAAGATCTTAATAATGCTTCTGAGTTACCAGCACAGTCTTGTAACTCAATCCAAATTACAGGTACTCTATTCATAAGTTCTGTAGCTTCAGCAACTAAAGGTGTAAACATAGGAGGTAACATCAATGTAGCTGTAGTAGCACTTGCCCATTTCATGAAATCTCTTCTATTTACACCTTCACTCTCTACTACTTCCATCATATCGATGTCTTTTAGAGCAGGCTGCTTTTTTAATGCCTCTAATCTACTTTTTGCTTTTTCAAAAAGTGAATTATAGTAAGCATCACCTTTGTTTGTATCTACCCTTGCTGAGTCTTGGGTAAAAACCTTTTTTACCATTTCCTGAGAATCAACCATATACTTCTCCTTACTTTTTTTCTAAATGAATATTCATTTACTTTCATCGTAAAATTAACGTTTCAAGGCTTAAGTTAAACTTATGTTAAACAACTAGTTTTATAGGCTTAGTAGCATTAAAATAGCATATAAAAAACTTCTAATTTTTAAGAGTCTAATTTTTGGGATTTTTATTTTTTTTGGTAAAAAGAGTTTTACTTTTGTAAGGGATTATAAATTAAAAGATTCACACTTATTTTATATTGATTTGTTACTTTATGTTACATTTTATTTGATTTAATGTGTTGTGCAAACAGAACAAACATCAAAACTACGTAAAACTATTTTCGCTTTTTCAATTGAAGTATTACCAATAATTGCTTTTTGAGCAATAGAATAATTACTTTTATCTCCAGGTCCAAGATTCCAAACAGTAGGAGTAATTACATTGTAGCTGTCAATTTTTCCTTCTTTAATAGATACTTCATGAAATAAAGAACCTCTACAAGCTTCAACTACACCAACACCTTTAGCTTCACTTATATCACTCAAAGAAATTTTTGGTTTAATAAAAGATTCTTCACTAATATCTACTTGTTTTATCAATTCTTTTGTCATATATAAAAGATGTGCTAACTCATCCATTCGTGATATAACCCTTGTGAATACTGAATCACTATACTCTTTATGTATCTCTTTTATAAATTTTCTACTTTGTACTAAAGCTCTTGATAATGGACCTGTTTCATAAAATTCATTTGAGTATTTTACATTTTTTGCCCAACCATATGCATCTTTTGAATCATTTTTCTCTTCTATATTAAAAGTATAATTTGTATCTTCACTAATTCTATTTAAATCAATTTTTGTTGATAATCTTTTATTTATTCTTCCTGATTTAAATAGAGTTGATTCTCCTAACACAATATGTTTATCATAAGCCATTCCAATTTTCTCTAAATCATTTTCAAAACTTAGATTAACAAAATCTTTTAAATCACCATTTATTTTATTTACATCTTTTAATCCTGAAAAAGATAAATATTTTTCAAAATCTACTCCGACAAAATCATGTTCAAAAAATTTAATAGCTTGGTCTAAATAATTTTGCATCGATGTTAAATCTAATAAAGTTGGATCACTAACTACTCCACCTGGTAACATATAAGAAGTATGAGGCCATTGACCACCAATAATTGCTAAAGATTTTATAGTCTCACTTGCTACACTTGAAGCTTTTATCCATTTTTTACCTTTTAAAGCAGAATAATCACTATAGTCACTATTTGAAAGATTGGTTATATCTGGCATTATAAACATATAAAACCATTTTATATGAGAATCTATAATCTCAATATTTAAACCTATTTCCCTTAAAAGCTTAGCTTTTTTAGTGATATTTAGCTTTTCACCAATATTTTCATAAATATTTTCTAAAGCATTTACAGTTGTATGAAGATGGGCTTGTCCACAAATACCACAGATTCTAGGAGTATAAATTAGTGCATCTAAAGGTGACTTTCCTTCTAAAATCAGTTCGAAACCTCTAAAGTTTAAAAATTCAATTCGTGCATCACTTATAATATTGTTCTTCCAAGAACAAGCTAGTTTTGCTTCTCCTTCAATTCTTTCAACTAAATCTACAGTTTTCATTTAAGCCCTTTAAAAAAAATGATTCTAGCATACTTTCAATAATACCCCTATATTAGGCAAATAAAATTTTTAAGATAATTATCAATATATTATAATATAATGAACTTATGAAAAAAATATTAATAATTACTTTTTTAACAATAAATTTTTTATTCGCTTCAACATTAAGTGATTTAAGAATCACGGATGATGACTTTGTAAAAATACTCTATTCTTCAAAAAAGAACTTTATATTAGATAGAATCAACGAATTAATGATGTTAAAAAAATCTCTTAAAAATGTAGATGACGATTTTACAAAATTAACTTCGGTAAATGATCTGTTTAATGAATATGATTTTAAAAGTGATATGACTGTTTATAAAAAAAATGACTACTGGGCATCAAGAAAAGAGTTTATTTTTAAAGGTAGTGGTGACTGTGAAGACTTTGTTATTGCAAAATACTTTACACTTCTAGAACTAGGAATTGATGAATCTAAATTGTCTCTTTTACATAATTTACATGATAATGAATACCACTTAGTTTTAGCATATCAAGAAGACCAATTTTCTGATGTATTTATTTTAGATAATATTAATAAAAAAATTCTTCCATTAACTGTAAGAAATGATATATTAGTACTCTATACTCTTAAAACTATTGATTTAAATAAAGCAGTTGACCTAACATCTGATTTACAAACTTTGAGTAATTATAAATGGACAGAGATTTATTTAAAATCAAAAAATATAAGATTAAAATTAGTCAATTAATTTTTTATGAAGCCTATCTATTTTAAAAGTTTTAGCAATACCTGTAAGGGATAAATAAGCACGTTTATTAATTCCTAAAGGTACTTGATCCGGTATACCAATATTTTTCTTTGTTTCTAACATATTATCTCTTGGAAAATCAAGCTCTGTACATCCAATACACGGCATTCCTACTCTTGTTTTTGTATTTACTTCATTCCAAAGAATTTTATTACAATTAGAATGAGTCATAGGACCACGACAACCTTGTTCATAAAAAAGACAGCCCTCTTTAAGTCCAAAAGTTTTGGATTCTACTTTCCATTCAAAATATTCATTTCGTGTACAACCATGATGAGCTAAGCCATAATATAACTCTTTTGGTCTTCCTTCTTCATCTAAATGCATTTTTTTATAATCTTTTAGTGTAAAAAGAGTTTGAAAAATCCATTCAGGATGGACAGGACAACCAGTTAAATTTATTACAGGATGATTTAAAGAATATAAGTTATCAACATCTAATGAATCACTAATCCCTTTTATATCTTCATTTTGTTCAAACTTTGCATGAAGACCACCATAAGAAGCACAAGAACCAACAGCTATTAAATATTTTGATTTTGAAACTAATTGATTTAATAAAAGAGTTGTTGTTTCACCTGAAATTGAAAAAAACCTTTCATTTGAAGTAATTGCACCTTCAACTAATAAAAAATCAATTTCTACATCTGATTCTATAATATCTTTTAATGAAATATCAACTGATAAGGAAGGATGATAAATTAGATCGAAACTATCTAAAAATAGTTTCATTCTATTATCATTTGAACTTAGAAAAGAGTGAGTATTTCCATTACAAGTTATGGCTTGAAACCATAATACTTTTGGTTTATTCTTTTGATTAAGCCTCATACTTTAAAGCTCTATAGATATTTTCTGCAACTGCATCAGAATAAGATAAAACATCTTTTTCTAAAACTTTTTCTCCTGAAAGAAATGCAAAACCACCTAAAGCTCCCATAAACATTGCAAATGCTGGGAAAAATTCTTGTTGTCTAAACTCTTTTTTTGCAGCACCATCATCCAGTAAAATCATAACTTCTGTTACAAATTCACTAACACATAAGAAACCTTCACAACCTTCATTAAAAACTTCTCTATTAGAAAGATAAACTCTCAAAAAATATTCAATTACTTCAGGAGATTTTTTAACACTCTGTAAATATCTTTTTGTGAAAACATAAATTTTTTCTTTTGAAGAAATATCCATATTATTAATTTCTTTTAATTCAATTGCTAAAACATTGGTAGAATACTTAATTGCATATTTTGCTAATTCTTCTTTTGATTTGAAATAATTATACATATTTCCAACACTCATTTTCATTGATTTTGCAATATCGGGAATAGTAGTATTATAAAAACCATTTTTTGAAAAAAGTTTTAAAGAATTTTCAATTATGGTATTCTTCTTTTCTTCTTTTGCTGACAAGTTATATCCTTAAGTATGGACTTTTTTTAAATTATAGTATTATAAAAATTAATACCAAATGAATGTTCATACTATTTAAAAAAATATCTATAAAAGTTATGTGAGATTATATATAAAAACTCAAGCTTGAAGCTTGAGTTTTATAATTCTTATGAGTGAACTAAGTTAGTTAATTGATCACCAGTAACTTGGTGGAAGTTTAAGTATTTATAAACGCCATCTTTGTTATCTTCAGTGATTTTCTTAGGTACGATTTCCATATATTCTTCTTTAGATGGAAGTCTTCCAAGAAGTGCTGCTACTGCTGCTACTTCTGCAGATCCTAAGTAAACTTGAGAACCTTTTCCTAATCTGTTATCAAAGTTTCTAGTTGAAGTTGAGAATACTGCCGCACCTTCAGAAACTTGCGCTTGGTTACCCATACATAATGAACAACCAGGAATTTCAAGTCTTGCACCTGCAGCTGCAAAAATTGAGTAGTAACCCTCTTCTGTTAATTGTTCTTTATCCATTTTCGTTGGTGGTGCAACCCATAATTTAGTAGGAACTTCACCTTCACCTTTAAGTACTTCACCTAAAGCTCTAAATAATCCGATATTAGTCATACAAGAACCTACGAATACTTCGTCAATATTCTTAATTCTTTTATCGTCAGCTAAAATGCTAGTTAAAGTATCAACATCATCTGGATCATTTGGACAAGCTAATAATGGCTCAGTAATTGTATTTAAATCAATTTCAATTACTGCTTTGTATTCAGCATCTGCATCTGGTTGTAATAACTCAGGGTTAGCTAACCATTCTTTCATTTTGTCAGCTCTTCTTTGAAGAGTTCTAGCATCTTCATAACCTTCTTCAATCATTTTTTCAATTAATGCGATGTTTGAAGATAAGTACTCAATAATTGGTTCTTTATCTAATTGTACAGAACAAGCTGCTGCTGATCTTTCTGCTGCTGAATCAGATAATTCAAATGCTTGCTCAACTTTTAAGTCAGGTAAACCAGCAATCTCAATAATTGTTCCAGCGAATACATTTTTCTTACCTTTTTTCTCAACAGTTAATAAACCATCTTGAATAGCTTGGTATGGAATAGCATTTACTAAGTCTCTTAAAGTAATTCCTGGTTGCATTTCACCTTTGAATTTAACAAGTACAGATTCTGGCATAGTTAATGGCATAGCACCAGTAACACCAGCAAATGCAATAAGACCAGAACCAGCTGGGAATGAAATACCAATAGGGAATCTAGTATGAGAATCTCCACCAGTACCAACAGTATCTGGTAAACATAATCTATTTAACCAAGAGTGAATAACACCATCACCTGGTCTTAATGTAACACCACCTCTAGAGTTGATGAAATCAGGTAAAGTATGTCTTAATTTGATATCTGCTGGTTTTGGATATGCAGCAGTGTGACAGAATGATTGCATAACCATATCAGCACCAAAGCTAAGTGCTGCTAATTCTTTAATCTCATCTCTTGTCATTGGTCCAGTTGTATCTTGAGAACCAACAGTAGTTGCAATAGGCTCAACGTACATACCAGGTTTAACACCTTCTATACCACAAGCTCTACCAACCATTTTTTGTGCTTGAGTAAATCCTTTACCATTATCAGAAGGCTGCTCAGGTGCAACAAATGCTTCAGTAGCAGATAAACCTAAAGTTTCTCTAGCTTTAACAGTAAGACCTTTACCAATAATTAATGGAATTCTTCCACCAGCTCTCATTTCATCAGTTAATGTGTTTGGAGCTAAATTGAATTCAGAAACAACTTCACCATTTTTTTCAATTACACCAGCATATGGTTTAAGAACAATTTCATCACCAGTTTCAAGATTTGCAACTGGAGCTTGAATTGGTAAACATCCTGAATCTTCTGCAGTATTGAAGAAAATTGGAGCGATAATATCACCAATTACAACACCACCTGTTCTTTTGTTTGGAACACCTGGAATATCTCTACCCATGTGCCATTGAACTGAGTTAATCCCAGATTTTCTTGAAGAACCAGTACCAACAACATCACCAACGTATGCTAATGGATTACCTTTTTCTTTAAGAGCTTTCATTGTATCTAATGGATTTTCCATTCTTGATTGTAACATCGCAGTTGCATGTAACGGAATATCAGATCTAGTAAATGCAACAGTTGCAGGAGATAAATCATCTGTATTTGTTTCACCAGGAATTTTGTAAACAGTTAATTTAATTTCTTCTTCTAGTGCAGGTTTGTTAGTAAACCACTCAGCATTTGCCCATGATTCGATAACTTCTTTTGCTTTTGCATTTCCAGCATCCATTAAATCTTTAACGTCATTGAATGCATCATATACTAAGATAGTATTTTTTAATTGCTCTGCAGCACTTTGTGCTACTTCATCAATTTTAAGTGCATCAATTAATGGAGAAACATTAAATCCACCCATCATTGTTCCTAAAATTTCTACAGCTTCAGTTTTAGTAATTACTGAACATGTAGTATTTCCTTGAACAACATCATTTAAAAATGCAGCTTTTACGTATGCAGCATCATCAACACCTGGGTTGATTTTATTTTTGAATAGTTCTAAACAGTAATCTGCTTCTTCAACTGAATTTGCTTTTAATAATTCAACTAAATCTGCAGTTTGTTCAGCAGTTAATGCTAATGGTGGTAATCCACCTTCATTTAATCTTTCTTCTGTATGTGCTTTATAAGTAGCTAATAGACTCATATACATCTCCTAATAAATTTGTAGGCCTAGTATAGCATAATGTTCATATACACTAATGTACAATT
The DNA here is from genome assembly GCF_001895145.1 of Arcobacter sp. LA11. NCBI lineage: Bacteria > Pseudomonadati > Campylobacterota > Epsilonproteobacteria > Campylobacterales > Arcobacteraceae > Arcobacter > Arcobacter sp. LA11. The sequence continues at coordinate 76,651 of NZ_BDIR01000009.1, forward strand.
TTTGTAAACTATGATACAATTTTCTTATTCACTAATAAAAGTTACTAAAAGTAATAAAAATAGACTCAAAATCACTAAAAATAGATACTTAAAGACTATAAAAAGCATTAAATTTTACAATAGATATTTTCATTTTAGCTAATGTTAATGTTTAATAAAAATATGATGTACAATTTTTGTACAATGAAATACATTTTGTACATCTCCTAATATAATTATTTTCTTAATCTTTTAAATTAAATAAAAACTTTCTTTTTCCTTTTTATTATAATGTTAGAATTAAAAATCTAGTTATAAGGAATTAACATGTATTCATATAGCTTTAAAACTTATAATGAGTTGTTTGATTTTATAACAACTACTTACACAAATCCAAATTTTCTAAATTATTTAGAGAATGGTACATATAAATCTATTTCAGTAAATGAATTTAAAGAAAAAGTTATTTGTCTTGCAATTGCATTAAAAAAGATGGGTATTAATAAAGGTGACACAATTGCAATTTTTGCAAAGTCTTCGCCTTTTTGGTTAATATTTGATTTTGCAATTCATAAAATTGGAGCAATCTCTGTTCCTATATTTGACAATATATCTACTCAAAATTTAAATTTTGAAATAGAAGATGCAAAAATCAAATATGTTTTTATAGACTCTATAGAAAGATTAGATGATATAAAACATGATGTAACATTTATTACTCACAATTTTTGTATCAAAGAAGAAGGCTTTCATAATTTAGATGACATTTTTGTAATGAGTACTGTAAAATGTGATATATATGATTTAGAGCAAAATACTCCAAAAGAAGAAGATACTTTTTCTATCATATATACAAGTGGAAACACGGGTACTCCAAAAGGTGTTCAACTAACACATAAAAATATAATCAATCAAATACATGATGTAAATAAAATATTAGAACTACCAGAAGATGAAGTAATTTTATCACTTCTACCTCTAGCACATATATTTGAAAGAATGGTAATGAGCTTTTATTTAAATAAAGGTGTATCAATATATTTTGTGGATGAAATACCAAATGTTAGTAATCTTTTAAAAGTTGTTCGTCCTACTATGATGACTGTAGTTCCAAGATTATTAGAAAAAATATTTTTCAAAATCAAAATGAATATTGATGCTAAACCTTTTATTTCCAGATTTATTGCAAAAAAGGCATTTAATTATGCACTTAATGAAAATATGAATAAAGAGACATTTTTATTTAAAGTATTTAATAAAATTGTATATAGTAAATTAAGAGATATTTTTGGAGGAAGAATTACAAAACTAGTCTCAGGGGGAGCTCCACTTAATAAAGAGATTGCTCAATTTTTCCTAAATATTGGTATTCCTATTTATCAAGGTTATGGATTAACAGAAAGTTCTCCTGTTATTACAACTAATATTCCAGGTGCAAATAAAGTTGGTTCAAGTGGTAGACCAATTCCTAGTGTAGAAGTAAAAATAACAAATGATGGAGAACTTTTAGCACGTGGGGATTCTATTATGAAAGGCTATTTAAATAATGATGAACTAACAGCAAAAACAATTGATAAAGATGGTTGGCTTTATACAGGTGATTTAGCAAGTATTGACGAAGATGGATATGTTTATATCCAAAGTAGGAAAAAAGATATTTATAAACTTTCAACAGGAAATTATGTTTCTACAATACCAATTGAGCAAGCTTTATCAAAAAACAAATATATTGAATTTGCAACAATAATAGCAAATAATAAAAAATATGTTTCTTGCTTACTTTTTATTGATAAAGATATATATAATAATGATATACTAAATAAACAATTAACAATTGAAGAGTACTATAATCAAGATAAAGTACATAAAAGTATTAAAAATGACATAAAAATAATTAACAAAAACGTTAATGAGTGGGAGAAAATTATTCAATATACTATTGTTACAAATGATATATCAATTGAAGGTGGAGAATTAACTCCTTCAATGAAAATTTGTAGAAATGTTATCGAAGAGAAATATGAAGAAGTTATAAATAAAATGTATTAGGAGTTTGTTATGAAGGAGAGAATAGCTATTATTGATGGACTTAGAAGTCCTATTGCTAAAGCAAATGGTAAATTAGAAAAACTAGGTGCTGATACGCTTGGAGCTATTATCGCAAAGGAATTAGTTCTTAAAAATAATATCGACTATGATAGATTTGATGAAGTGATTATTGGAAATGTAGCACAACCTGTAAATGCAGCAAATATGGCAAGAGTTTTAGCAATTAGAGCTGGTTTTCCAGAAAGTACTATTGCTTATACTGTTCATAGAAATTGTGCTTCAGGAATGCAATCTATATCTTCATCAATTGAAAAAATAGAAACAGGACAAGGTGAAATATACTTAGCTGGTGGAGTAGAATCGATGAGTAGTATTCCCCTACTTTATAATGACCAGTTTAAAGACTTTGTCACAAAATTATCTTACGCAAAAACTACATCCCAAAGATTAAAAATATTATCAACTTTTAGACCTAGTTTTTTAAAACCAATTATTGCATTAATTACTGGTTTAACTGATCCAATCTCTGGTAAAATCATGGGAGTTACAGCAGAAAATCTTGCAAATGATTTTAAAATTAGTAAAGAAGCTCAAGATGAATTTGCTTTAAATTCGCATCATAAAGCTCAAAGAGCACAAGAAGCTGGAATATTAGCCGAAGAAATTCATCCAATTATGACAAAAGATACTTCCTTTTCAGATGATGATGGGATTAGATTAAATCAAACTATTCAAGCTTTAGAAAAATTAAGACCAATATTTGATAGAATAAGTGGAACAGTAACCGCAGGAAACTCATCACAAGTTTCAGATGGTGCAGCTATGTTAATTTTAACTACAGAATCTAAAGCAAAAGAATTAGGTGTTGAACCAATTGGATTTATAAAAGATTATGCATACGCAGGACTAGATGCTTCAAGAATGGGATTAGGTCCAACATATGCAACAAAGAAACTTTTTGATAAAACTGGAACAAAACTAGAAGATATAGATTTAATAGAATTAAATGAAGCCTTTGCAGCACAAGTTATTGCAAATATGGAGGCATTTAAATCTGTTGATTATTTCAAAAAACATCTAAATAGTACTCCTTTAGGAGAAATAAATCCAGATATTTTAAATGTAAATGGTGGAGGAATTGCCTTAGGGCACCCTGTTGGTATGAGTGGAACAAGAATTGTTCTTCATACTATTAAAGAATTAAAAAGAAGAGGTAAGAAAACTGGTCTAGCCACACTTTGTGTTGGTGGTGGACAAGGTGCCTCATTTTTAGTGGAGGTGTAAGATGGCAAATTTAGATTTAAAAATTGAAAATAGTATTGCAACCATTACTTTTGATTTACAAAATGAAAAAGTAAATAAACTAAGTTTTAAAGTTTTAGAAGAATTAGAAGCTTTATTAGACCAAATCAAAAATGATTCATCAATAAATGCTCTTGTAATTCAAAGTAATAAGCCAAATATTTTTGTAGCAGGTGCTGATATTAAAGAAATAGAAGCCATGAAAACAGAAAAAGAAGTTTATACCCAGATTATAAAAGGTGATGAAATCTTTGATAAACTAGCAAATTTACCTTATCCTACAATTGCGTATATAAATGGTGCGTGTATGGGTGGAGGATTAGAACTTGCTTTATGTTGTGACTATAGAGTTGCAACAACAGGAGCAAAAACAAAACTTGCATTTCCAGAAATTAAACTTGGTTTCTTTCCTGGTCTTGGTGGAACACAAAGAGCACCAAGAGTAATTGGACTTATAAATTCACTAGATTTAATATTAACTGGAAAAACTATTGATTCTAAAAAAGCATTAAGAATAGGACTTGTAAATGAAATCTTTGATAATGGACAAAAAGAGTTTAAATTAGCTACTTTTATTCAAAAAGCAATCAATGGTGAAATAAAAAAGAAAAAACTATCTTTTATGAATAGTATTTTAGAAAAATATTCATTAACAAGAGAATTTGTATATTATAAAACTCTAAAATCTATCGAGAAAAAAGTTAATAGGGACTTCAACGCTCCATATATGGCACTAGAAGTTATAAAACAAACTTTTGGCAAAGCATATAATGAAGGTATATTTGTAGAAGCAAAAGCCTTTAGTAAACTAGCGGCTACTAAAGAATCAAAATATATGATAGAGCTTTTTTTCCTATTTGAAAAATTCAACAAATCTTTTAAAAAAACAGATAAACCTATTTCTGATGTAGTTGTTGTTGGAAATGGAGTTATGGGTAAAGGTATTATTTGGCTTTTCTCAAAATTTTTAAGTGAAGTTAGAATTAAATTAAGAAAGATAGAACAAGCAAATTCAATTTTGAGTTTTGTAGCAAAACTATATTCATCTTCTATAAAAAGAAGATCTATGACAAAAAATCAACTTGAATTTAAATTAAATAAACTTTCATATACAGATAACTATGATGGTATGAACAATACAGAACTAGCAATTGAAGCAATTATAGAAGATGAAGAAGCAAAAAAAGACACTTTTGCGGAACTTGAAAAAGTATTAGGAAAAGATTCTATCATTGCATCTAATACCTCATCAATTTCCATTGAGAAATTAAGTAGTGAACTTAAAAATAAAAAGAATTTTGTAGGAGTCCACTTTTTCAATCCTGTAAATATGATGCCTTTAGTTGAAATTATACCTTCATCACACACATCTAAAAAAACAATAAACCGTGTTACAGAACTTTTAGTATCTTGTGGGAAAACGCCAATTGTTGTAGGCGATTGTGCAGGATTTATTGTAAATAGAATTTTATTACCTTATTTAAATGAAGCTGCTTTTATACTTGAAGAAGGTTTAAGTGTTTCTAAAATAGATAAAGTACTTAAAGACTTTGGTATGCCTATGGGTCCATTTATTCTTGCTGATACTGTTGGTATTGATATTGGATATAAAGTTACTAAGATTTTAAATGAGGCATATGGGGATAGGATGCCAATGGCTCCCATATTAGATAGAGTATATAATGATTTAAAACTTTTAGGAGCAAAAAATAAAAAAGGTTTCTATATTCATAAAAATAGAAAAACAAAAGTAAATGAAGAAGTTACAAAACCATATAATCTAAATAGACAATTTTCTGATGAACAAATTATTCAAAGATGTATTTATATTATGATAAATGAAGCATCTAGATGTTTAGAAGAAGGTATAGTAAAAAGTGCAGATGTTATAAACTTTGCAATGATTACAGGAAGTGGTTTCCCTCCATATAAAGGTGGATTACTAAACTATGCAAATGATGTTGGATTAGAAAATATTTTAAATACATTAAAAGATTTAGATAATAGATATGGGAAAAGATTTAAACCAAGTAACTTACTTATAAAACTTGTAGAAAATAAGAAAAATTTTAAAACAGGAGAAGAGTTATGGATTTCTTAATATTTTTAATAATTGTATGTGCGTTAGGATTTTATTCCTTTCCTATTCTTTATAGTTTAATAATAATTGGTGTTTACTCATTTGTATTTTTTGATATTTCGTTTTTTATATGGCCTTTCTTAATTGCCATTGCAGTAATTCTTAGTGTCAAACAATTTAGAATCAAATTTATAACTTCAAAACTAGTAAATTTCATAAATCAAAAAGGTTTAATGCCTAAAATTTCTGCAACAGAAGAAGCAGCACTACAAGCCGGTACAAACTGGGTTGAGTCAAACTTTTTTGAAGCAAAAGTAGATTTTGATGCAATAAAAAATGAAAAAGTCACAACTCTTACAGAAGAGGAACAAGCTTTCTTAGACAATGAAGTAAATGAACTTTGTGAAATGACAACTGATTGGGAAATATTCCAAGATAGAGATTTAAGTCCTGAAGTTTGGAAATATATAAAAGAGAAAAAGTTCTTTGGTATGATTATTCCAAAAGAGTATGGAGGATTAGGTTTCTCTGCTACTGCTCATTCATATATCATTGAAAAACTTGTTTCACGTTCTCAAGTTTTAGCAATTACAGTTATGGTTCCAAATTCACTTGGACCTGCTGAGTTAATATTAAAACATGGAACTCAAGAACAAAAAGACAACTATCTTCAAGATTTAGCTGTTGGTAAACAAGTACCTTGTTTTGGTCTAACAGAACCAAATGCAGGTAGTGATGCCACATCATTAACATCAAATGGTGTGATTTTTAAAGATGAAGAAGGAAAATTAAAAATTAGACTAAACTTTGAGAAACGTTATATTACTCTTGGAAGTATTGCAACTTTAATTGGTCTTGCATTTAGACTAAGTGATCCTGAACATCTATTAGGTGATAAAGAAGACTTAGGTATTACTTTTGGTTTAGTAGACCATAAAATAAAAGGTGTTGACAACTCAAGAAGACATGACCCTCTTGGTATTCCTTTTGTAAACTCTCCATTATATGGTAAAGATGTGATTATAGATATTGATGATGTAATTGGTGGAGTTGATGGTATAGGACATGGTTGGCAAATGTTAGTTGAGTCTTTATCTATTGGTCGTGGTATTTCACTTCCAAGTGTATCTTTAGGTGGAAGTAAATTTGCACTAAATGTATTATCTTCATATTCTAACTTAAGGGAGCAATTTGGTTTAACAATTAGTCACTTTGAGGGTGTTGAAGAAAAAATTGCAAAAGTTGCTGCTTTTACATATATGTTAAATGCTGCAAGAAACTATACTCTAGATGCAATTGATAATGGACACAAACCAGGAGTTATAAACTCAGTTATGAAATATCATGCAACTGAAAAGTTTAGAGAAGTGATAAATGACTCTATGGATGTATTAGGTGGAAGTGCAATTATAAGAGGTGAAAAAAATTTCTTAGCTCATGCATATTTTGCACTACCAATTTCAATAACAGTTGAAGGTGCAAATATTCTTACAAGAAATCTTATGCAATTCGGACAAGGCTTAATAAAATCACACCCATATATTTATAAACAAATAAATGCACTAAAAGACAATGATGTAAAAGCATTTGATGACGCCTTTTTCTCACATGTTGGACTTGCAACTTCTGCACTATGTAAAACAGTTGTTTATTATCTTACTCGTGGATTCTTTGTTAGAACAAAAGGAGAGTTCCAAAGATATAAGCAAAAACTTGTTTGGGTAAGTGCTGACTTTACATTTTTAACAAACTTAGCTCTTGCAGTAATTGGACCAGCATTGAAAAAAAGAGAAAATATAAGTGCTAGGTTTGGAGACATTCTTTCTTATAGTTATTTAATAACTGCAACACTAAGAGAGTATGAAAACAATCCAAATAAAGAGCATAGGGATTTAGTAGATTATGTTTGTCATTATGCTTTTAATCAAATTCAAATTGCACGTGAAGATATTTATAACAATATAGGTGTACTTAGAATATTTATTCCATTTATTAAGTTAAATGCAATAGGTATTAAATCTAGTGATAAATTAAATGCAAGAATCGTTTCAAAACTAAAAGACATAGAACATCTAAATAAACTTACAGAAAATATTTTTGTATCAACTAGTAAAAAAGATAGATTTACAAAATTACAAGAAGCAAAAAAATTAAATGTAGAAGTAAGTTCTATTTTTACAAAAATTAAACAAGCAGTAAAAGATGGTGTAATTGAAAAACAGAGTGTTGATAAAATGATAGAAAAAGCGCTTGAACTTGAATTGATTACTAGTACTGAGTCAACAAAACTTTTAAAAGCATACAAACTTAAACAAGATATTATTTCAGTTGATGCATTTAAAGTTAGAACGTATAAGGCAATGCGATGAAAAAAAATTTGCTACTAAATTCAAATGGATTTATTTTGAATATCTTAGAAAAAGTTTTAGATGCTGATATTGAAATAAAAGGTGTAGAAAATATACCTAAAAATAATCCTAGAATTTTTGTAGCAAATCACTTTACAAGAATGGAAGCTATGATTGTACCTTATGCAATCTATGACTTAACAGATAAAAAAGTTGGTGTTATTGCTGATGATTCTTTATTTAAAACATATTTTGGCTCTTATTTAGAAGAGTTAGGAGCAATGAGAAAATCAGAACCATGTAGAAATAATATCATGATTGGAGATTTAATAACTGGTTGTAAAGACTGGATGATATTTCCAGAAGGAATGATGGTAAAAGCAAAAGATATCACTAAAGAAGGTGATCATTTTTGTGTAAAAATAGATGGAGCTTGTCAAAGAGTTCATACAGGTTCTGCTTTTTTTGCTTTAAACTCCCAACTTTTGAGAGAAGACTATTTTAACAATAAAATAAAAAATAGTACTAAATTTCAAAGAAAGTATTTTATTAAAGAGTGTAAAGAAATACAAAAAAATGAAACAATGATAGTACCTATAAACATTACCTATTCAAACTTACGAACAGGTAGAAACTTTTTAACGGATATGGCTGTTAAATTTTTAGATAATATAGGTGAAAACTTTTTAGAAGAACTAGAGATAGAAGGAAACATTGCACTAAATTCAAAAATTACTATTCAAATACTTGAACCAGTAAGTACAAAAAAAATATTAGCTGATATTTATGAGAAAGAGTTAAATCAAGCTAAAATAATCAATAAATACAGATACTCTTTAACACATAATTTTATGACAAAAATATATAAAAGTTTGACAGTAAATTTTGATCATATATTTGCACTAACACTTTTTATGCATCCTAAAAAAAGAATCAATAAAATTCATTTTAAAAGAGTTTTATATCTTGTAGCAAATGCAATTAAAATGAATTGTATGTATTTTAATGAAAACCTAAATGGGGATATTATTAAACTAGTATCGTACGAACCTTATGAACCTTTTGAAAGCATCCTAAAAGTTGCTCTAAAAGATGAAATCTTAACACAAACAGATGATGAGTATATAATACATAAAGAAAATCTTTTAAATACATATACCCATCATACAATAAGACTTAGAAATATAATGCGTGTAATCTTAAATGAAGTATTAATCATAGATGAAGTTAACAAGATAGTTAAAGATTTAGTTAATCTATCAGATGAAAAAATAAATAAAAAACTATATGAACTTTTAAAAATAGAAGAAGTATTTGAATATGAAAATGACTATGCTAAATATATTGCCGATGAAGATTTGAAACCAAGAAAAACAGGTATTCCTTTTACCTTTGAAAATAGTGATAGTGAGTCATGTGTAATTACTTTACACGGTTTTTCTTCTGCTCCTAAAGAAGTATTAGAAATGGCTAAATATATTCATTCAAAAGGTCTCAATGTTTATGCACCAAGACTTAGAGGACATGGAACTAGTCCAAAAGATTTAAAAGAGACTACTTGGCAAGACTGGTATCTTTCAGTTTGTAGAGCTATTGCAATTGCAACATTAAAATACAAAAAAATATATATAGTAGGTTTTTCTACAGGGGGACTTTTAGCACTTCTAAGTACAAAAAAGTGTTATGATGAGATTGGTGGAATTATCTGTATAAATGCAGCTTTACATTTAAATGATATTAGAATAAAAACTCTTCTACCTGCCCTATCTTTTTGGAATGATTTATTAGAAGCATTCAATGCAAAAAGTTATGTAAAAGAGTATGTAGACAATGATTCAGAAAATCCTGAAGTAAATTATAATAAACACTATGTAGATTCAATAGAGCAACTAAGTTTACTTATGAAAAAAACTCAAAAAAATATACCTAAAATACAAACACCTACATTCATAATTCAAGCAAAAAATGACCCTGTTGTAAATCCAAGTTCTGCTTATGAGATTTATGAAAAAATTAAATCAGAAAAAAAAGAGTTATTAATGTTAGATTTAGATAATCATATTATTATAAAAGGAGAAAATACAAAAGAGTTATTTGAAGAGATTTACTCTTTTATTGATATATTAGAAAAGGAAGATTGATGCTAAAAACTTTAGAGAATAAACTACATTCTCAAATTCCTATGACAAAACTTATGAAACTACATGTAAAAGCAATTGATAAAGAAAAACTTATTACAACTGCACCACTTGATATAAATATAAATGACAAAGGCACTGGTTTTGCTGGAAGCTTAAGTACTATAGTTACAATTTCTGCATGGAGTAGTTGTTTTTTAAAAATAGACGCACTTGGCTATAAAAACCCAATGATTGCAATTATTAAAAGTGATACAGCATATAGAGCACCCGTTACAAAAGATATATATTGTGAAACCAATTTGCCTACATATGAACAATTAGAATTAGTAAAAGAAAAACTAAAGTTAAAAGGAAGTGCTTCACTTAAAATAAAATCAAAAATAATCGAAAATGAAAAAGTTTGTGTAGAGTTTGAAGGAATTTACGTTATCAAGGTTTGATATAAAGGCTTTTCTATTTAGAAATTCACTTTTTTTATACAACAATTATGTTATAATCAAACTATGAAAAAACTGATTTTATTATTTATATTCTTAGTATTAACTCTAAATTTATTTGCAAAACATGTTGAAGCAAAATATGATATAACTTATGGAAACTTTCTAGATTTAGGAATTGCAACAACAACTTTAGAAATAAATAAGAACTCATATAAAATAAAAATTAAAGCCAAAACAACTGGTATGGCAAAATACTTAACAAATAATCGTGAAGAGATATATGAAAGTTATGGAAAATTTGTTAATAATCAATTTATCCCAAACAAATTTATAAAAACAAAAAAAGATGATTACAAAAAAAGAGTTAGAATATATACTTTTAACCATAAAGAAAAAAAAATATTAGTAAATGATAAAAAAACTGGTATAGAAAAAAAAATGAATAGTTCATTTAAAAAAGTGCTTATTAATATAGATGAAGAAAAAAACTCAGAATTAGATTATTTTGCAAAAGATGATATTTTATCACTATTTTTTAATATTAATCAAAAACTTGTTAAATATGAAAATGGAAAAGAATACACTCTAAATGCAGTTGGTGCTAATAAAACAAAAGGTATTATAAATATTTTAATGCCTACAACAGAAAAATTAAAACAGATGAATGAAGTGTTAAAAACAGATGATAAATCAAAATTTACCGCATTTATAAATCAAAAAATATTTCAAAGTAAACGAGGAGAACTACTCATATCTTTAGACCATAATGGTTTTTGTAGTTATGCTGTGCTAAAAGATGTTTTATTCTTTGGGGATATTGTTGGTAAAATGGTTAAATTTAAAACAGATGAGGGATAATATGCAAAAAATGATTAAATACATTGTTGTAGTTTGTATAGCTACGCTATTTATAGGATGTACACATAAGGCTCCAGTTACAAAAAGAAGTCAAATGATTTTAATGTCACAATCACAAGAATTAGCACTAGGTGAAAAATCTTATAATGATACTCTTAAAAAATCAAAAGTTATCTACAATACAAGAGATGCAAAAAGAGTAAAAGAAATTGGTTATAAAATTGCAAGAGTTGTAAATAGAAATGATTATAAGTGGGAATTTAACCTAGTTGAAAATAAAGCACAAAATGCTTTTTGTTTACCAGGAGGTAAAGTTGTAGTTTATACAGGTATTTTAAAAGCTGCAAAAAATGATGACCAATTAGCAACAGTAATGTCTCATGAAATAGCCCATGCACTTGCTCGTCACGGTGCAGAAAGAGTAAGTTCAGGGATGGTAGCGAATGGAGCACAACTTATTGGTAATATTATTTTAGGTTCTCAAGCTCCACATCTTACGCAATCTTTTAATATTGCTTTTGGTTTAGGAACTCAATATGGAGTTTTACTTCCATATGGAAGGGTGCAAGAAAATGAAGCAGATGAAATAGGTATTCACTTAATGTATCAAGCTGGATATAATATCTATGAAGCATTAAATTTTTGGAAAAATATGAGTGGAGGTAAAAAAGAAGGAGCAGAGTTTTTTTCTACTCACCCAAACTCAAGTACCAGAATGGCTAATATAAATAGAGTTATTTCAGAAATAAAAAAATCTCATCCAAGAATGGAAAATTCAATAAAAAATACTAGTTCAAATTTAGGTAAGAAAATCAATTAATTGATTTTCTTACCTAATTTATAAAATATTAAAAGGTTTTGATAATAAATTATGCCATATTTGTAAATACAGCTTGAACATCATCATCTTCATCAAGTTTTTCTAATAACTTGGCAATTTCTTCTTGCTGTTCTTCTGTATATTCTTGAGGATTATTTGAAATTCTTTCTAATTTTGCTTTTGTAAGTTCTATTCCCATATCTTCAAATGCTTTATTTAAAGTACCAAAATCTTTATAATCAGCAGTTACTAATACAATTCCATCTTCTTCTTCAATCTCTTCAAGACCTGCATCAATAAGCTCTAATTCTAACTCTTCTAAATCCATATCCTCAGTTTTATTAAATTCGAAAATTGCTTTTCGATCAAAGAAAAATTCTAAAGATCCAGTTGGTGCCATTGAACCACCATTTTTATTAAAATGCATTTTTACATTTGCAACTGTTCTTGTATTATTATCTGTTGCAGTTTCAACAAATACTAAAACCCCATGAGGTCCTTTTCCTTCAAAGTTTACATCTACATAATTTGCAGAATCTTTTCCAGTTGCTCTTTTAATAGCTGCATCAATATTTGACTTTGGCATATTTTCAGCTTTTGCATTTAAAATTGCCGTTCTAAGTGCTGAATTCATTTCAGGATCTGCAACACCTGCTTTAGCTGCCATTTCAATAGCTTTTGCTAGTTTTGGGAAAAGTCGAGACATTGCTCCCCATCTTTTCATCTTTGACGCTTTCCTATATTCAAAGGCTCTACCCATAAACAACTCCAATAATTTATATAATTTTTTGACGATTATATCAGGTTTGATATATTAAGTTTATAAAACACATATTTTCAACATTATTTTTTGATATAATACATAATGACTTATAAAATTATTATCCTATTTACACTACTTACAAGTAGTCTATTATCAGCACAAGTTTCAGTTTCTTCTAACGAAGTTAAAAATGCAAATACAGTTTTAGTAACATTAAAAGAAAAAGATATAAACAATCCTAAACTTACATTTGATAAACACAATATAAAATTTTTTGAATACCCTAACAAAATAGATACATATTATGCTTTAATACCTGTTTCATATTATAAAAAATTAGGTAATTATAGAATTATTATTTCTTATATAAAAAATGATAAAAAAATATTTAAAGGCATCAATATAAAAGTTGTTGATGGAAAATATAAAAGTGAAACTATAAATGTTGCAAAAGGAAAAGTTAGTTTAAGTAAAAAAAATAAAAAAAGAACTAAAAAAGAGTATGCTTCTGCAATGAAAATATATAACACAACTACAGATATTTTTTATATAAAAGACAAATCAATTAAACCTATAAACTCAGATATAACTAGCTCTTTTGGTAAAAAAAGAGTTTATAATGGTAGTTTAAAGTCCTATCATAGTGGTACTGATTTTAAAGCATCTGTAGGAACACCAATTAAAGCAATAAATGATGGGATAGTTGTAATATCAGAAGATAGATTTTATGCAGGAAACTCTATTGTTATAAATCATGGGCAAGGAATATATTCTTGTTATTTTCATTTAAGTAGCATGAATTATAAGAGTGGAGATTATATTAAAAAAGGTGAAATTGTTGGCTTAAGTGGAAGCACAGGGAGAGTTACTGGTCCACATTTACATTTTTCTTTTAGAGTCCATGGTATTCAGGTAGATCCGTTACAATTGATGAAGCTGTTAAATAATTTTTAGTTGTATTCAGCTTTTTTTATAAAAATTTTAGATATTCTATTAGTCTAATATAAAGAGTTAAGGGAAAAAATGAAAAATCTAATTATTTTTCTATTTATCATAATTACTTTTAATGCATGTTCTGTTACATCACATTATAAAGTTACTGAAAATTTAGAATTTGAATATGTAAATGAAAAAGATAGAAAAACATACGAACTTTTTGGTAAAGAACGAGCGATAAAAGAGATTCAAAAAGATTCACTTACTAGCAATGATGAATTTGAAGATGATTTTTCTGATGAATTTAAAGATGCAAAAGAATCAATGGATCCCCTTGAACCTTATAATAGAGTTATGACTTCATTTAATGATTTCATGTATATAAATTTTTTAACTCCTGTTGCTAAAGGCTATGCTGAAGTAGTTCCAGAAGAAGCACGAGTTGGAATATCTAATTTTTTACATAATATAACTTTTCCTATACGATTTGTAAATAACATATTACAATTTAAAATTAATTATGCAGCAGAAGAGTTAGGAAGATTTGCTGTTAACTCTACAGTTGGTATTCTAGGTTTTATGGATCCAGCAAAAGAGAGCTTTAATTTAGAAAAAAGAGAAGAAGATTTTGGACAAACTCTAGGATATTATGGAGTTGGAGAAGGTTTTCATATTGTTCTTCCAATATATGGACCATCTAACCTTAGAGATGTTATTGGTTCAGTTGGAGATAACTATATAAACCCATTAACAGATGTAAGTTCTATTAAGTATAAGATTCCAGATAGACCTGAAAAAACTTTAGGGATTACTGTATTTAGTACATTAAATAGAACATCTTTAAATTTAGGGAAATATGAAAACTTAAAAAAAGATGCGATAGATGATTTATATCCATTTTTAAAAGATATATATACACAAAACAGAGAAAAACTAATTAAGGAATAAAAGTGATCAGAAAATTAATTTTACCTTTCATTTTATTATTTGCAACCTGTAGTTTTGCAATGACAAAAGCAAATATAGAAATAGAAATGACTAATAAAATTGATAAGGTTTTAATAGTACTAAAAGATTCAAATCTATCAAAAGATGAAAAAGCAAATGAAATTATTTCGATTATGAACGCTGCTTTTGATTATACATTAATGTCAAGATTATCTTTAGGTAGAACTTGGAAAAAAATTTCAAAAGAACAAAGAATTGAATTTATTAAAATTTTCACTCAAATGCTGAAAGATTCTTATGTTGATAAACTTGATTTATATACAGATGAGCTAGTAAAAATAATAGGTACAGAAGAACCTAAAAGAAATAGACTTATTTTAAAAACACAATTAGTTGGAAAAGATGCTAAACATGATATCAATTATAAGTTTTACAAAGTTAAAAATGCTGTAGATACTTGGTTAATATATGATGTGGACTTAATAGGTGTTAGTATTATAAAAACATACCAAGCACAATTCAAAGGGTTCTTAAAAGATAAAACTTTTCAAGAATTGTTAACACATTTAAAAACAAAAAAATAAAAGTTTATGATAAAAAAGTTTTATGACTTATATGTTCTAAAACACCCAATAAAAGTACTTATTTTTCTTTTATTGGGTATCTCTTTTCTAGCTTTTTATTCTACAAAACTAGAAATTGATGCTTCTGCTGAAACACTTCTACTTGATGACGATAAAGATTTACAATTTACAAGAACAATTAGTAAAAGATACTATAACCCAAACTTTTTATTAGTTACTTATAAACCAAATGGTGATTTATTATCTGAAAAGTCATTAAATAAGATAAAAAATATAAGTGATGAATTATTAAAACTTGAAAAAATAGAATCTATTACCTCAATACTAAATGTTCCTTTACTTCAATCTCCTGTACAAGAATTAACTCAGCTTGTAAATAATATAAAAACATTAAGTAGTAAAGACATTGATAAAACTCTTGTAAAAAAGGAGTTCCTAGAATCAGAAATTTATAAAAATAACTTAGTTAGTTTAGATTTCACAACTACTGCACTTCTTTTAAATTTAAAAAATGATGATAAATATATAGAATTACTTGAAAAAAGAAACTCTTTATTATCAAAAAAAAGAGAAAATAAAATTACAAAAGAAGAAATAAAAGAACTTCAAAAAACTATAATAGAATTTAAAAACCATAGAGATATACAAAGAGTTAAAGACCATGAAAATATAGAAGCAATTAGAACTATTTTATCTAAATATCAAAATAAAAACTCTTCACTATTTTTAGGTGGAGTAAATATGATTGCAGATGATATAGTTGGTTTTGTAAAAAATGACCTTCTAATTTATGGTTCAACTTTAGTTTTACTTTTGATTCTTATTTTATGGATTATTTTTAGACAAACAATATGGATAATTCTTCCTATAATAATTTGTACCTTATCTGTTGTATCAACGGCAGGAACATTAGGTTTATTTGGTTGGGAAGTTACTGTAATATCATCAAACTTTATTGCTTTGCAGTTAATTATTACTATTTCAATAGTTTTACACCTTGTTGTAAGATATAGAGAATTAAGTGCAAAATATACAAAATCTAGTCAATATAAACTTGTAATAAATACTATTCTTTCAAAATTAAATCCATCATTTTTTGCAATAATTACGACTATTGCAGGCTTTGGTTCACTTGTTCTTTCTGGAATTCAGCCTGTTAAAAATTTAGGCTGGATGATGAGCACAGGAATTGCAATATCTTTACTAATTGCATTTATTGTTTTTCCAGCTATTCTAATAATGCTAAAAAGAGTAAATGCAACAAATGAATCTAAATTTAAATTAGGAATAATAAGTGGATCAACTCATTTAGTTGAAAAAAGAGGACCGTCTATTATCATAGGTTCAATTTTACTAGTAATATTTAGTTTAACTGGGGCATCAAAATTAATTGTAGAAAATAGCTTTATTAACTACTTTAAAAAAAGTACAGAAATATATAAAGGAATGGAAGTTATAGATGAACATTTAGGAGGAACTACTCCTTTAGATGTTATTTTAACTTTTAATTCTAATGAAGAGCCTACTGTTGAAGTAAAAGAAGAAATAAATAAAGAAGAAATAGAAGACGATTTTGATTCATTTGATGAGGAATATGAAGAAGAAACAAATGATGCACAATATTGGTTCTCTGAAGACAAAATGAAAGCTATTACAAAAGTGCATGATTATTTAAATACTCTTCCTGAAGTTGGAAAAGTACAATCACTTGCAACACTTTTAAAAATAGGTAAGCTTTTAAATAAAGGGGAAGATTTAGATGGATTTAAATTAGCACTTTTATATAATAAACTTCCTATAGAATACAAACAAATTATTTTAGATCCATATATAAATATAGAACATAATCAAGCAAGAATAAGTATTAGAATAGTAGATTCAAATCCAAATCTAAGAAGAAATGATTTAATAAATAAGATAAACAAAGAACTTGATACTGTTATAAATGATAGTTCAATTGAACATAGACTTTCTAACTTAATGATTTTATACAATAATATGCTTCAATCTTTATTTGACTCTCAAATTAAAACTTTGGGATTTGTAGTTGCCATCTTATTTATTATGTTTTTAATACTCTTTAAATCACTTAAAATAGCTATCATTGCAATTTTAGCTAACATAGTTCCTATATCAATTATATTTGGTATTATGGGTTGGTTTAACATCCCTCTTGATATTATGACAATTACTATTGCTGCTATATCTATTGGAATTGGAGTGGATGATACTATTCACTATATCCATAGATTTTATGAAGAGTATAAAAAAGACCATAATTATTTAAATGCAATGAAAAGATCACATGAAAGTATTGGATATGCAATGACATATACTTCATTAGTAGTTATTGTTGGATTCTCTATTTTAGTTTTATCAAACTTAATTCCTACAATATATTTTGGTGTTTTAACAGTAGTTGTAATGATAACAATCTTAGCTTCTGCTTTACTTTTATTGCCAAGATTATTGATATTATTTAAGCCTTATGGGTCTAAAGTAAAATCACATGTTTGAAAAACATCTTCAATGTCCTTACTGTAGACAAGCTATAACTATTTTACTTGATACAGGAGTAGAAGGTTTTACAAATGTTGTCGATGACTGCGAAGTTTGTTGTAGACCTATTGATATAGATTATTGTGTTGAAGAAGGAGAAGTAACTGCTTTCTCATATAATGCAATAGAAGGTAATGAGTTTTAATATGAATATAGCTATTTATTGTGGTTCTTCATTTGGAAATGAAAAAATCTATGAAGAAAAAGCAAAAGAAATAATCAACTATTTATCTAAAAAAAATGTTTCAATAGTTTATGGAGGAAGTAAATCCGGACTTATGGGAACAATTTCAAATGAAGCTATAAAATTAAATATGCAAATTCATGGTGTAATTCCAAAAGACTTAGCAAATAAAGAGATATTAAACAATAATATTTCAAATATTTACTATGTGAATGATATAAGAGAAAGAAAAGCAAAAATGGAAGAACTTTCTGATGCTTTTATAGCAATTCCAGGGGGATATGGAACACTAGAAGAAATAAGTGAAGTTTTTACTTCTATACAAATAGGAAGTCATAATAAACCATGTGCTTTATATAATCAAAATGGATACTATAATAAACTTATTGGTTTTCTAGAAAACTGCGTAATAGAAGGTTTCATAAAGCAAGAACATTTAGATGCAATTATAATAAGTGATGATATAAGTTTTATTTATAACTCTTTTTTAAAATATAAAGCTCCAAAAAGTAAATGGGAACTCTCTTAAACCATTAACTCTTGATTAACTTTTTGTTTCTCTATCATTAATACATAAGCGTTATAATTTTTATACAAAATAAGTAACTGCGAACTACTTATAGAATTTTTGCGAACAACTCTCCTAAAAAACAGAGCGATTTTTGATCTCTCTGTTTTTTTTTATTTAATAAATCAAAAAGAGTTAATAAATCACATTAATTTCACACCAAAATTATATAATTGCTATGTTATTGTTATGTTATAAATGTATAATCCCAACCAAATTTATCAGATATAAAAAGGGTACCTAGAAAAAATGAAAAAACTTGATAAGATTCAAACAGATTTATTACTTACAAATTTAGATGAAGATGGAAAATTATCTTGTTTAAAAGCTTTTAAAGTTGCTCGTCTTATTGGTATGAAACCAAAAGATATGGATGAAATAACTAAATCTATGAATATCAAAATAACTAATTGTGAACTTGGAGTATTTGGAAAATTAAAATTTTCAGAACTTGATGATAATATTTATGACAAATTATCTAGAAACTTTGCACATGAGAAAAAAATTGATTGTGAAGTAGCATTTTATACTGCAAGGGATAAAGGTATGAGCCTTAGAAAAGTAGGTTCTGCAATTAACAACTCTGACATTAAAGTAACACATTGTCAACTTGGATGCTTCTATGATGAAGAATTTGAGAAATACGATGATGCCTAAACCTTTTATTTAAATCTTTTTACTACTTATTTTTTGTATACTTTCAAAAAACTTGAAAGGCATCCTTGAAAAAATATATTCTTTTTGATAATGATGGAGTATTAGTAGAAACTGAGAAATGGTACTTCGAAGCAAATGTAAAAGCACTAAATGAATTAAATATAAAACTTGATGAAGACGTTTACATGGAAATTATGGCAAGAGGTGGAACAGCATGGGAAGTTGCTCAAAAACAAGGTATAAAAAAAGAAATTATTGATGCCCAAAGATTTAAAAGAGATATATACTATCAAGAATTTTTACAAACTAAAGATATTGAAATAGATGGAGTAAAAGATATTTTATCACAACTTAGTAATAAATATAAAATGGCTATCATTACAACATCAAGAAGAGTCGATTTTGATTTAATTCATAAAAATAGAGGAATAGTAGATTTTATGGATTTTACTTTATGTGTAGAAGAATATAAAAGGGCTAAACCCTACCCTGACCCATATCTTGCAGGACTTAAAAAATTTAATGCAAAAAAAGAAGAAACAATAATAGTTGAAGATTCTCAAAGAGGTTTAACTTCTGCATATAATGCAGGCATAGAATGTGTAATAGTAAAAAATGAGTTTACTAAATCACATGATTTTTCAAAAGCAAATTATTTTATAGATAGTTTAAAAGAGTTAAAAACTCTTTTATAACTATCTTTTCTTAAGATATTTTTTCAATCTTTTAATACCCTCTTTCATATGCTTTATATCTCTTGTATATGCAAATCTTAAATATTGATTTGTTTTATTATCTCCAAAATCAATTCCTGGTGTAGTAGCAATATGAATATTCTCTAATAACTCTTTTGCAAAAGCAAAACTATCATTTGTATATTTTGATACATTTGCCCATAAATAAAAAGCCCCATCTGGCTTTGCATCTACTTCAAAAATTTCATCTAACTCTTTATATAAATAATTTCTTCTCTTTTTAAAAGTCTTTTTTATACTTTTTAAATACTCATAATCAAAAGCTTCTAAAGCTGCATATTGGGAAAGTGTTGGTGCAGATATAAAAATATTTTGAGCAATAATTTCTGCTTCTCTGCTTAAATGTTTTGGAACAATAATCCATCCTAATCTAAGTCCTGGCATACAATAATACTTTGAAAAACCATTTATCACAAAAACACTTTTTGAGAATTCTAAAGCAGAGTGAGCCTCTTTTTCATATACTAAACCATGATACAATTCATCTGATATAAAAGAGATACCATTATCATCACAATAATTAACTAACTCTTTTAAATTCTTTTTATTATAAATATTACCTGTTGGATTTGAAGGAGAAGATATTTGAAGGGCATCAATATCATTATTTTTTAAATGTTCAATATTTAACTGATAGTCTGTTGATTTATCAATATTCATAAAAACAGGGTCAATATCAAACATATGAGCAAAGTTTTTATAACATGGGTATGAGGGATCACTTAATCCTAACTTTCCTTTGTGTTTCAAAGTCAAAGTATATGCAATTAAAAAAGCACCTGATGTTCCTGGTGTTAATAAAACTTGTGAATCATCTATTTTAACATTGTAAGTTTTTTTATAATGTTTAACAATCTTTTTTCTTAACTCTAAAAGTCCTAGACTTTCTGTATAAGAGAACTTATCATCATCTAAAGCTTTTTTTAGTCTTTTTTTCACTTTTGGACTTGGAGTTAAATCAGGTTGTCCTATTTCAAAGTGTATCGTATCTTCGTATTTTAAAGCATCTCTTACAATATCCATAACAATAAAAGAGCTCATTTTTTCGTATCTCATTAAATATCCTATTTATAATTAAAGAAAATATTATATCTAAGTTAGGATAATAAGTAATTTTGAGGAATATAACACAATGAAATTAACCAAGTGAAGGAGAAGAATTAATACTTGCATTAATTTACATTGTGTAATTTGGCTGTGTAGTTTTACATCAAATTCTTAATGTATTGAAACTATAACAGATTAGCCTTAAACAGTTTTATAAATAAAAAACAAATAGGAGTATTTTAGTCTCATTTAAGTTTCAAGGAAAAAGTTTATTATTTAGAAGTCACTTTAACATAACCTGAGCAACTTTTTGATAGCATTGCATATATTATTTAAGGATTAACATGCAATATTTTGGAATTTTAGAAACTAAATATGAAGAACTTTTTTTAACATCTAGTTATTTATATTTTAATAAAGAGGATGAAACAATAACTCCTAAAGAATTAAAACAATTAATAAAAACAAATAAAGATAGAAAAAAGAACATTGCAGGAACAGTCTTTCTTTATAACCCTGTCGTAACTCCAATTGGTTTTGATTCTAACAAATTTTTATTAGAACAAGATTTTGATCAATTTGATGAATATATTGAATTAAAAGCAGAAAGTTATATAACTACTTTTAAACAAGCAATGGCTAAACAATGCCAAGGGAAACTCGTAGAAATAAAAAATTTATTTAATTTAGTTGAAGAAAATATTGACGCTTCACAACTACTTATGAAATTCAATGCAGATTTAGAAACATATAATTCTTCTCAAAATACTGAATTTGATAGAGATATTATGTATCTTGATGCACAAAATATTATTCCAACAGGGAAATTTGTATTTTTTGCATGGGGTGAAAAGATAAATCCAAAAGAATTTCCATATATAAATGATTATGCCAAATTAATCTATGATAGAACAGTGCAAATGGGTAAAAAAGTTGCATTTGTATACAAAAAAGAGAAAACACTTGATGGTTCTATTGAATTATTACAGTTTGCATCTCCTGTACAGTACTCAAAATATAAACATGCAATTAACCATTCAATCAAAAAATCGTTTGAATCTAACCCACCTGTTTCAATTCCTTACGAATAAAGTTAACTTAAATTGACTTTATATATTTTGTGTGATATTATTTTATAAATTAAAGTTAAAGGGACAAATATGAATGTTTACGAATACGCTATGAAAGTTGAAAAAGAAGGAGAAGCATACTATAGAGAAATGGCAGCTGCTGCAACAAATGCAGGACTAAAAAGAATCTTTACTATGCTAGCTGATGAAGAAGTTAAACATTACAATGTTTTTAAAAATATGATGAAAAAAGAGGACATGGATTTAGAAGAATTAGACTTAATCACTGATACTCAAACAATTTTTCAAACACTTAATGAAGAAAAAGATAATGTAACTTTTGATGCTGACCAAATTAAATTTTACAAAGATGCAATTGCAAGAGAAGAAGACTCTCATGATTTTTATGCTGAAAAAGCAGCTGAACTAGATAATGAAAAACAAAAAAAGATTTTTCTACATGTTGCAAAAGAAGAAATCAAACATAAACAAATTCTTGAAGAAATTGTAGCATTTCTTGAAGAACCAGCTGACTGGGTTGCAAGCGCAGAATTTTAATACTACTAAAAACTAAAAGCAGAAGGTTTTCACTGCTTTTAGTTTTAAATCATAAACTTTTCTTACGTATGAAATATTTTCAAGTCCAGAATAGGCACTTTTAGGAGAAGAGAAATACTTTTCTTGAATAATATAACTACTTCAAACGTAAAAATTTAATTTCTACCTAGGAGTGGTATATGAAATAATATACAATTAAAACTTAATACTACCTTTAAGTAGAATTAATTTAAGCAAAATTATCATAAAATATAAAATATATAAAAATTAGGAAATATATTGAAACTCAATACAACTTCTAAATATGCAATTAGAATATTGATATTAATTGCAAAAGATAGTATTAACAAATATAATGCAAAGAAAATATCTGAGAGCTTGGATATTCCATATAAATATTTAACTAAACTAATGACTTCTCTTACAAAAGCAGGATTAATTACATCACAAAGAGGACGAGAAGGTGGTTTTGTATTAACAAAAGATTCAAGTGAGATTTTTGTATCTGATATACTCAATGCCGTAAATGAAAGTATTGAAAAAAAAGAGTGCTTACTTGGCGTAGGCTTATGCACAGGTACCAATAAATGTGGATTACATGATGATTGGCAAAAACCAAAAAATCTTTTACTAAAAATGTTTGAAAAAAAATCACTAAAAATTTTAACAGAACAAGCAATCAAGTTTTAAAGAAGAGGATTACCCTCTTCTTTTATAAACCTATTATTTTATATTTTCCGTTATTATCTCTTTTTAATTCTAACTTATTAAATTCTTCATTATCTAAAGTAACAAAATAATGACCATATTCATCAGCTTGTCTGATACCACTTACTTTTATATCTCTAAAATATAAGATATGATTATCTAACGAATTTAAAATACTTTTTTTATCATTTTGAACCATTGTGTTTACTATTTTATCATCCATATTTTTTAATGCAGTCAAAAACTTATTTGCTTCATCCACAGCAACAACTTCATTTGCAAACATTGCATATGTTAAACTACTTAATAAAATTAATTTTTTCATTTTTATCCTTTTTATCACTACCTATAAGTAGTATTTAATCGAATAGTATTCTATTTATACTTAATACTACCTTTAGGTAGCAATTAAATTTACATATTCTTTTTTATTTATATTATAAGAAGAATATACTAATAAGAGGAATTTCAATTGCAAGTTCAGTATAAAACTTAGTTTAAAGAAAATTTCTGATTTAACTTCTAAATATATTATCGTTTGTTAAAAAGTTCTAAAAGTTAATAAAACTTTTGCCACAACATGGATATCTTTTAAATCATAAATTAAATGAGAATAATCACTATTTATAGATACAAACCTTGTTTTACCATCTAAGATAAGAGCTTTTTTAATCCACATTTTATTTTCTTTATAAACTAAATATATAGAATCATTTATAATCTCTTTTTGTGATAAATCAGCGACAACTAATGCTCTATCATTAATAACAGGTTGCATTGACTCACCATCAACTCTTACAACAAATAAAGAATTTAGATTATATTTTTTGGGTAATAAGTCTTTTGAAAACTCAATTTTCTTATCTTTATTATTGTCAAAAATATCTTTATACTCTAAAGTAATTAAATCTAATTTTTCCATATTACAAGCTTGCTAATTTTTTTACAATTTCTTTTGCTTCTTGGGCATCAAAAAAAATATTATTATGTAATTGATGACTTGCTAATTTTAAATACTCTATTTTCTTTTGTTGTAGATTTATACTATCATCTTTATATCTATTTATAATTTCAGTCATCTCATCTTCATATTTTTTTATGAGCTCCTCTTTTTTTATAGGTGCAGGTTTAGAAGAAGTTATAGATTTTTTTGAAAAAATATATATTATAAAAGCAAGGATTAAAAATGCCAAAATAAGGATTAGTAATTCTGACATTTTAATTTCCTACTTTAATTTGAAGGTGTAGATGGAACAATAATTGGCTTTTTATTTAAAGACTTAGCTTCAAGGGCAATAGATTCTGCTCTTTTTGCAATAGTTAATGCTTCTTCAACCATTTTTCTATTTTCATTTTCAATACTTATATTATCTATTCTTTCAATAAGTGTTCTAAATTCCATATGTCCAAGAACTTCAAGAACTCCAGGAGCTTTAGAAATAAACTCAATATACTCTGGATCTCTCCAGTTGCTAGTTAAAGACTCATCTAGATAGTGCTTATACTCTGAGTTAATCTTAGTAGGATTAGCAATAAATGCCAAATCTAAATTAATATCATCTTTTTTATTAAAATATAAATCATGTAACTGTTGTAAATATCCACTTAATTTTAAAGAAGAAATATAATCATAAACTTTCTGATTTTCTTCTTTTTCCAGTAAGTAATCTAATATATTAATAGATACTTCTGATTCTCCACTAGTTAATAACTCCTCAACTTTTTCATTACAATTTTTATATACTTGTTTTGATTCTTTTTCATCTAAAGCTTCAATAAATTTAAATAATTCTAAATTGTATCCATAAGAAAATTGGTTTATAGTATCTATCATTGGTGTTAATATTGTAGATGAATCTTCTAAAGTATTTGCATACTTAATGATTCTATTAACATTATTTACTTCATCACTCGTAAAATACGTATTTTGATAATAGTAAGCTATCTCTTCATTTAAATTTATATCTAATAACTCTTTTGATTTTGTGTCATAAAACTCTGTTAATTCTTGATTTTTATACTTTGCAGAACCATCTGCTAATTGTTTATACTTTTGTGAAACTTCTAAATACTTATCAATTTTATCTGAAATACTCATATTTGCTAAAAGTTTAGATGTTCTAAATAAAATATGATCCTTACTTGCATTTAATACATCTGCAACTTTTAATCCTCTTTTTGGAAGTTCATCAACTAATGCAGAGATTTTTTCATTATATTCATCATAACTTTTTGAGTCTTGGATTTTATCAACTAACTTTACAGCAAAAGAAATTTTAATTGATCTTCTTATTAAAAAGTAAATTACTAAAAGAATAAATAAAATGACACCTATAAGTATTAAAACCTCATTGGGAGCTTGTTTATAAATATCCAGTATATTATATTTTGATTCTTTTGCAATCGATAAAAACTCGGTAACTGACATTGTTTTTCCTTCTAAAGTATTTGTAAACTTAAGATATTAGTATACAAAAATAAACTTGATTTTTATTTATAATTTATTCACCACACTGAGGTTTTATATCAGAATCTTTTGCATAATAAATAAAAAATGCTTTTAAATCTAAAGCTATATTATCAAATTTTTCACTTGATAAAAACTTCTTAAAATCATCATTTATTGTGCTATATTTGCTTTTAAATCCCTGAGCATTATTTGAAAAAAGATCTTCCCACTCTTTTTTAGTATGTTTAATAGTAAACATATCTCCTTTGACATTAATAATTGGATTGATTATATATCTAAAATAAGTGTGACCTTTGTCAACATCTCCAAGAGAAGAAGCAAAAAGTAAGATTGAAGATAATATTGTGATTAAAATATATTTCATAAAGTACATCATACCTTATTAGTAGTTTTAAAAAAATTTATTCACTAAATTAATCTAAACTATAAAGTACGATGTGACTTTTTAACGCATTTTATTTATTAATTAAATTCTCAATATCAGAAAACTCAACTTCACCAATATATTTTTTTAAGAACTTTCCATCAGGTCCATAAACAAAAGATTCCGGAAACATTTTAACATCATCAAAAGCTTTTGCTATTCTATAATTCTCTTCTCCAATTGTTACAGGAAAATTTATTTTATATTTTGTCATAAAATCTGCTAACTCTTTAACATCTTTATTTTTTTCTACTAATATACCAATAATTTGGAACTTATCTTTATGTTTTTCCTGTAAAGAGGTTAAAATTGGCATCTCTCTAAGACAAGGAGCACACCAAGTTGCCCAAAAATTTAGCATCACATATTTGCCATTTAATTGTTTTGATGTTAAAACATCATTTTCAACTTTAAACTCGATTGTATTACCATCTGTAGTTTTAAATGAGTAATTTTTATTACTCTGTGCTTTTAATTCTTTAAAGCTTTTATTATCTTCAATAATAGTTGTTGCTTCTTCATCTGAATTACATCCACTAAATATTAGTATCGCAATAAGCGAACTAAAAATTAAAAAAAGTTTTTTCATTTTTTTCCCTTACTTATAGATTTCTGATTCTACTAAATCTAAAAAATCTTGATAAATTAATTTTTCAAGTTTTTTTCCATTTACAAAAAAAGTAGGAGTTCCTCTTACACCAAGAGTTGCTGCATCTTGTCTATCTAATGCTAACATATCACTAATATCAATTGTATCCGCATCTTGTTTTAATTTCTCTACATCAAGACCTTCAATATTTGGTAAAAAATTCCAAAGAAGTTGAGGATTTGGATTATTTTTTGCTGCCCAAGCTGGTTGATATTTATATACTAAATCAGTCACTTCTTTATATTTATTTTGTTTTCTAGATGCTTCCATTATTTTTATAACATATTCAGAATTTCTATGATTTGCTAAATATCTTATAACTAAATGTATATCTTCGTAATATTCTTTATAAATATTATATATTGCTGGATGAAAAGTTCTACAAGCAGGACATTCAGGATCAGTAAACTCTGTAATGATAATATTCTTTTTATTATCACCCATTCTTACAGAATGGTCTCTAACAAAAGGAGCTCCTTTTGAACTAGTTTTTGCTAAAGTTTCAACGTTTGATGATTCACTTTTTTTAAATCCTATAATCGCACCAATAAATACTAAAGCTAATACAGCTACTGAAATAAAAACAATTTTTTTATTTTGCATTGTTACCCTTTTTTAAACCTATAATTAAAAAAATAAAAATTAATGAATATGAAAGTAAAGATAAAAATGGAATATTTATAAATCCAAAATACTCAAAATATTCAGTTGAACAAGGAACTCCTTGTCTACAAGGAACTACACTTTCAGGGATTATTCCCCACATCAATAAATTATGATAAATTGAAAAGAAAAGTCCTACAAGAACTATAGGAAAAGAATACTTAAAAATCTTATCATCAGGATAAAGTAAATTTATTAAAAATATTAAAACAAGTGGATACATAAATATTCTTTGATACCAACACATTGAACAAGGTATAAACTCCATAATTTCACTAAAAAATAAAGAACCAAGAGTAGCAGTTGAAGCTACTAAAAAACTTAAAAAAACTAATGTGGAATTCATTGTTTTATTATCCATAATTATCCTAATAAAAAATTTTGTGATTATATCTAAATCTTGTGGAGACTATGTGGATTTACGTCTACTTTTTTTATACTCTTTTCTTATTTCTTGTGCAAGTTTATGAACAGCCATAGCATAATAATTACTTCTATTATACCTTGTAATTACATAAAAATTTTTTGTACCATACCATAATTCGTCATGTCTATATCTATCAAGCTTAACTAGATGTACTTTTTTATTATAATAGAACCTTCCACTTCTTGGTTTAATTCCTTTAAGTCTTGAGCGCTTATACTTATACTTAAATCCTGTTTTTAATCGTGTAAATCTTTTTCCCTTATAAGAGACTCTAGTTGCAACTGGTATTTTTCTATTCCAACCTGATTTATTAAAATAATTTGCAATACTTCCTATTGCATCAATGTCATGATTTAGATTTACTTTTCCATCTTTATTAAAATCTACTGCTAATTTTTTAAAATTACTTGGCATAAATTGAGCTAATCCAATTGCTCCTGCAAATGAACCATAAACTTTTTTTGGGTTTTGTTTTTCTTTTTTCATTAATTTTAAAAAAGCTTTCAACTCACTTTTAAAAAATTTATTTCGTCGATTTTCTTCAAAAGCTAATGTTACAAGAGCATCAAATACAGGATAAGTTCCTGTATATTCTCCATAATAACTTTCTATACCAATAATAGCTGTAATATATTCAGATTGTACTCCATATTTTTTATATGCTTTATATAAAGCTTTTTTATTTCTTTTCATAAATTCAACACCAAGATCTACTCTTCTTTGTGTTAAAAGCTTTTTTTCATACCTATCCCAACTGCCATGATATCGCTTAGTTTCAAAATCTGGCCTTTTCACTTTTGTATAATATTTTAAAGATGAAGTTTGAACAAAAACCTTTGAAAATAGTTTTTTTAAATCATTTTTCTTGAACTTGTCTTTTTTTACAAGTTCATTTATGAATCTTTTAACTTCAAGATTTTTATTATAATTCTTTGTATATGCAAAAAGATTTGTAGATAAAAATAGTGCTAATATTACTTTAAAAATGTTCTTTGTTTTCATAACAAAACAATATCATAAAATATAAAAAAATCATATAAAAAATTATAAGTAGAAAATTAAATCTAGTTTAAAATTAAAAAATAGATAATTTACAAAAAAAATTATAATCTTGATTGAGATACAATTTTTCCATAAAGACCAAACTAAAGGATTCAAAATGAAAAAAGGTATAGCATTAATTTTAAGCTCAATGTTTATTTTAGTCTCTGTTGCATTTGCTGAACATCATGGTGAAAAAAAGATGATGGAAAAGAAAATGATGAAAAAAGAAATGATGAAAAAAGAAAGACCTAACAATATTGATAAAAATAATGTAGGTATTACAGAGGCAGAACAACCTGATCAAACAGATCCAACGCTTATAGAAGGTAATTTAGAAAATAACGATTTTAAAAACTAAGAGAAATCCTCTTAGTTTTTAGTAAGTTTTACTTTCTTATAGATGTTGCTGTTAAAAATATATAATATTTTCCAGTTAAAGTCACTCTGAATTTCTTTTGTTGAAGATACTTCTTACAAAAAAATGCATCTTTATAAAGTATAGACATCTCAGAAAATGAATAATTTGGAGCTTTTGCACCATAAATAATTTCACCATCAATCCACCTACAGTTAGGGAATCCAAGTATCATCGAACCATCATTATTTAGATAGTTCTGAACAATATCCATAAAAGTTTTATTGAAATCCAAATTTGAGCTTTGCAAAGTTCCTATTGAAATAATCAAATCAAATTTTCCCAAAGCTAGCTCATCTAAGCAATTTATATCTTGTGCATAGAATTTTACATTTGTTTTTTCTTTAAACTTATCTTTTGCAAAGGCTATAGCAGATTCGCAATAATCTATTCCTACAAACTCATGTTCTGGAAATTTATCATATATACTTTCAATTATTTCAAATTCTTCACCAGTGTTAACACCTAAATTTAAAATTCTTTTTCTCTTTTCTATCTTTACATTTTGTAATGCTTCAAAATATGATAATAAAACTTCAGGTTCTTCATTTTTATTTATTTCAAAAAAAGTTGACCCTACTCCATACTTTTCCTCTTTTTCACTATTTTTATTATGAAAACTATCAGTTAAATCAAGTTTTTCAAACTCTAAACGAACATATACTTCAGAAACTTTAATTGGAGTTAACATTCTAGAAAAAAGTTTTTGAGCTAAATCTTGCCAAGCTTTATAACCTCTATAAAGGTACTCTTTTTTATCAATTATTACAATTTCACCTGCATATTTTGACTTAAATAAATCAGGATTTAATACTTCAAATTGGCAAGTTTTCTCTTTTTCTAGATTTTTTTTAACTATTTGAATTATTTCAAACATAGATTCTGATGTAAATCTTATCATTTATTAATACTTTTTATTTTGATTATATCAAATTATGATTTATTAGCTGTTTGAACTATTAGAATTTATAAATTCCTATTTATCATATTATTATTATATTTATGTATTATACTATTTATAAATCTAAATATGGGTCAAAGATGATATTTCAGAATGAAAAACAGCTATTAAAAATAATAAAATATACACCAAGTATTTTTATACTAACAATTTCTATAATAACACTAACTATTCAATTTGCAGAAAATAATAGAACTTTTGAAATTGAAAAAGAAAAAATAAGAACTGAATTTACTACACGAAATAAAAATATCATTAAACAAGAAATAGATGAAGTATATGATTTTATAAAAAGAGAACAACAATCAACACAAAAAGAGTTAAAAGAATCTCTAAAAAATGCAGTTAACAACGCTTATGCAATTGCAAATACAATATATCAAAATAATCAAGATAAAGATCCAGTTTTTATAAAAAAACTAATTGTTGATGCACTTAGAAATATAAGGTTCAATAAAAATAGAGGTTATTTCTTTATATATGAAAACACTGGAAAAAATATTCTACTTCCACATAACCCAGAACTTGAAGGAAATGACTTTTGGAAGCATCAAGATTCAAAAGGCGCTTACGTTATTCAAGATATGGTAAGTCTTTTAAAGAAAAAAGATGAAGCTTTTTATCAATGGCATTGGTATAATCCAACTAACCCAGATAAACAAAAAACAAAAATTGGTCTCGTACGAAACTTTAAACCTTTTGAATGGTTTATTGGTACAGGTGAATATATAGAAGAGTATGAAGTTGAAATAAAAGAGAAGATATTAGATTTTGTAAAAAATGTAAATTTAAATGAAGATGGATATATCTTTATCATTGATTATGATTTAATCTATTTAAGTCACATACGAAAAGACTATATCGGGAAACACGCCATTACGAATAATGATGCAGTAGGAACAAAAGAGGTAATAGATAAACTCTTACAAATTGCAAAAAATGGTGAAGGCTACTATAGTTATGTACAAAATAGAAAACCAGGAAGTGAACAACCTACTAAAAAAGTAAGCTATGTTAAAGGTCTTGATAACTGGTCATGGATTATAGGAACTGGTTTTTACGAAGATGACATGAATATGGCAATTATTCAAAAAAGAAAAGATTTAGATGAAAAATTTAAAGAATATGTTTATCAAATCTTAAAAGTGACAATCCTAATAACAATTATACTATTACTACTATCAATCTATTTTTCTAGAATATTACAAAATAAATTTATTAAATACAAAAAAGAGATTAAAGAACATATCAACAAAAATACAAAACAGCAAAATATTATGGCACAAAAAACTAAAATGGCTGCCATGGGTGAAATGATAGGAAATATTGCCCATCAATGGAGACAACCTCTATCTACTATTACAACAACTGCAACTGGATTAAAGATACAAAAAGAGATGAATATACTTGAAGATAGTTTCTTAATTGAAGGATTATCAGGAATAAATGATTCAGCACAATATTTATCAAAAACAATTGATGATTTTAGAAACTTTTTCAAAACAAATAAAAATGAAGTAGAATTTAGTATAAAAGATACTATTTGTAGAGCAATATCTCTTTGTAGTGCTCAATTGTATAACTTAGAAATTGATATAGTTAAAGATATAAAAGATATCAAAATAACTAATTTTGAAAATGAATTTATTCAAGTAATTATCAATATTTTAACAAATGCAAAAGATGAATTAACAAAAAAGAATAAAGATTTTAAGAAAATAATTTTCATAAAAGTTAAAAAAGTAAAAGGTTTTGTTTCTATAGAAATAAAAGACAATGCTGGAGGAATTCCTAAAAATCTAAAAAATAGAGTCTTTGAACCATATTTTACAACTAAACATAAAAGCCAAGGAACTGGTATTGGTCTATATATGTGTAAAGAAATAATTGAAAAAAATATGAAAGGTTCATTAGAAGTAGAAAACTGTAAATATGAACATGACAATACATACTTTATAGGAGCTTGCTTTAAAATAAAGTTACCACTTAATAAATAATATACATTTTGTCATTAACTTGTAGCTATTCCATGCTATAATAATTTTATGAAAGAAAAAGTATATGTATTAGATACGAATATCATTTTACAAAATGTGCAAAACTTAAGTAGAATATCTGACAATAGCACTAACAACATCGTTATACCAGAAACAGTTTTATTAGAATTAGAGGATAAAAAGAAACTAACAAATGAATTAGGTTATTATTCTAGAGAGTTCGCACGACTACTTGCAAAAATGAAAATCAAAGAGGTTGACTACAAAACAGGATTTAAAGTTGTAAAACTTTATAACGATGAACTTACACTTCATATTATTTCAAAAGATGCATACGAATCAGAAATTGAACAAGTTCATTTAAGTGAGAGCAATGACAAAAGAATAATTGAAGTTGCTGCTATTGCTCAAGATTATTATAAAGGTACTCAAGTTGTATTTTTATCTTTAGATGTCTATGCAAGAACTTTTGCATTATTTAAAGGTATAAAAGCAGAAACACTACATGATGATAAATCTACAGTTCCAAAGTTTGAATTTGTAAAATTTATAAATGTAGATTCTTCTTTATTTAACTCTCTTGATGGTAGTGATATAACTATATATGATGAAGAATACTCTTCTGAAAATTTCTGTTATGCTTTTGAAAGTGATGATGGAAACTCTACTTATGGAATCATTTTAAATAAAAGAATAAATATTTTAACAGAAGCAGATTTTAAAACTATGCAAGTTAAACCTGTTAATTTAAAACAAAAACTTTTTATGAAAGCAATTTTAACTGATATGTTTGATTTACTTGTTATTGATGCAAAAGCAGGTTCAGGAAAGACTCTTATGTCTATGGTTTCAGCTATGAGACTTATTGATTTAGGACACTACGATAAAATTGTTTATGTTAGAAACTCTATAGAATCACTTGATAAAGGTGCTGATATAGGATATTTAGCAGGGAATGACGAAAAATTTAGAATTTATAATATGGCTTTACAGGATACTTTAGAATTTGTAGCAAAAAAACAACTTAAAAAAAGTGAAAACAAAGAGAATAAAGAATCAATAGAATCTAAAATTTCAGAACTTACATCTAAATATTGTATTGAAACATTATGGCCTGGGGAAGCTAGAGGAAGAACACTTTCTGAAGCAATTGTCATTATGGATGAGTGGCAAAACTCTTCTGAAAAAACTACCCAATTAATTTTAAGTAGACTTGACGAATCTTGTATGGCAATAGTAATTGGATCAAATAGACAAATAGATAATCTATATTTAAATAAATATAACAATGGTCTTACAACACTATTAAAACAAACAAGACAAGAGCATCCAGAAGTAAAAATGTTTGCGATAGAACTAGAAAAAGCAGTTCGAGGTAAGTTTGCAGAATTTACAGAAAGAATATTTGAAAGGAAAAGATAATCCAAAGTAGACTAATCAATGATACTATTTATAATCATATTCAGTATACAAAACTTGAAGATAAAATTCTTCAAACAAAGATACTGAATAGATTACAATTTATCACACAAAATGCTTTAGCATATTTTTCATATCCATCTATTACTACTAAGAGATTTATTCATTCTTTAGGAACTATGCATCTAAGTTCATATATTTTTAAAAATGCTTTGCTTAATGCGCATAAAGAGACAAAAAACTCTTTCTTAAAAGATTTAAAAAAAGCAGTTAAATCTATAATCAAAGAAGAGAAACTAAATATAAATCTAGATGATTTAGCATATTTTGATAACAAAGCTTTATATCAATTTACTATTCCAACAAAAAATAAAAAAGATAGAGTTATTTATACTATTATTTTACAAACTATTAGACTTGTTGGACTTCTTCATGATGTAGGGCATTTGCCATTTTCACACCAAGTAGAATATGCACTTGAAAAAGTTTACCACAGTATAAAACAAGAAGAAAATCTTTCAAAAAAAGAGTTAGATTTTATAAAAATCTATGAAGAGATAACTGAAAACTCTAGTGAAGTTCTCCATGAGGCAATAGGAAAACAACTTCTAATTATTTTATTTGAATATGAAATTTTTGATTTAATTAAAGAGAATGATGAAAAAGATTTAATAAAACTTATTAAGATTCTTGCAATAAAAATTTTAAAGAATAAAAAATATAAAGGCTTTGATTTTTCTGTTTTACATAAAGTAATTGATAGTACAGTTGATGCAGATAGATTAGATTATATAAATAGAGATATGCTAGCAAGTGGTTATATAACTGGTCCAAATGACCATATTAGAATTACTAAAGAAGCAGTCTTAGTCGAAGAAAATGGAAAGTACCACTTGTGTTATTTTGACATGAGTTTAATAGATATTGAACACATGCTGGAGATGAGATTTAATCTTTATAAAAA
Organism: Arcobacter sp. LA11; assembly: GCF_001895145.1. NCBI lineage: Bacteria > Pseudomonadati > Campylobacterota > Epsilonproteobacteria > Campylobacterales > Arcobacteraceae > Arcobacter > Arcobacter sp. LA11. The sequence continues at coordinate 111,438 of NZ_BDIR01000009.1, forward strand.
AGTAATATTCAATCATGGTATTGCAAAAACAGATGCTATTTTAGAAAACGTAGTGCAATATTTAGCAAAAAAATATTTTGATAAAGAAGAAGAAAATTATAAACTTTCAGATTCTATTTCTATGCTTTGGAACTTTGCAAAACATAAAGATATAGAAAAAAGACTTGACACAATATCACAACTAGATGAAAACTGGTTAATTTCTTTATTTAAAGAAGAGTATTTTTATATAAAAAGAAAAAAAGAACTATCTCACGAAGATAAAAAATATATTTACTGTTTTGAAGAAGTCCTTTTTGGGAAAAGATATTTTAGAAGTCCTTGGAAAAATCTAAATGAATTTTACAAAGTATTAGGTTTTACAACTATTCAAAGATATCAATTTAGAGAAAGTTTTGGAAATATAACACACAAAAGAAGAATAGAGTTACAAGATAGACTTGATAATTTTATAACAAAATGGGAAAAAGAAGATAAAGAACTTTTCTTTACATATCAAATAGTTTCATTTAAAATTGGTATAGAAAAAAGTTTTTCCTTTTATGATGGAGAAAATTTAATTAATATAGATGAAATATCAACTTTAAGAAAAAGACTTAAACAATCTATGTTAAATACTGTTCCTTTTTATATATACTCAAATAAGAAAAATATGAATGAAGAGATGAAAGAAGATTTAAGACAAATACTTTTTGAAGTTTTTGATAACTAATATTACAAATTGAAATATTTTTTGGCTCTTCAAAAATCTTACACTAAAATACTTATATAAAACAAATAAAGGTTTAAAATGAGTATTTTAGGGAAATGCCCATACTGCGAAGCAAATGTTATATCAAAAAAAATAACTGCACAAGGAAAACAAATCAAACTATACTCTTGTGAAAATGCAAAAAAAGAGTATGATGATAGTGAACAATATGTTTTCACAGCAGATTCAACTTGTACTTTTAGAGTATATTCAAACGCTTTTTTAAAATGGAATAAACGCTCTTTTTCTGAATATGAGATGAAAAAATTACTTCAAAATGAACAAACTATAATAAGACTTCATGGAAGAAAAGGAACTAGAGAATATTTTAAATATGTAATTGCAGACAAAGAGTATGGAGTCTCAATTCTTTGGGATGAAGAGGTAGAGGAAAAAGTTTCTTAACTTATTCGCACTCTACATCTTTTAATATAGCTTCCTCTTTTTTAAAGTGTTCACATTGTTTTTTTGACATTGTAGAATTAGAAACCTTTGCATTCCAAAAAATTACATTTTCTATTTTTAATCCAAAAAAATCTATTTCATCAAAAATTGAGTAAGCTCCACCTGCATTTGTAAAGTCTACATTTTCAAAAGAAGTATCTAAAAACCTTGCTGACCAAATAGATAAATTCTCACACTTCAAATTTTCTAAAGTAGCATTTGAAAGGTTTACGCCTTTGAATATAGTATTATTACATTTTGCATTTATAAGTTCTACTCCTGAAAGATTAGAAGCCCTTACATTTGCACCATTTAGATTTGTATTTGTTAAGTTTGCACCCCAAAGGTTAGATTTTAATAAATTTGTATTTTCTAAATTTGCACCACTTAAATTTGAACTTGTTAAATTTACTTTTTCTAAATTTTTACCACTTAGATTTACATTTGTTAAATCACATTCTTGACAAATATTAGTTTCTAAAAGTTTTTTTAAATCTGTTTCACTATATGAAAAAAGTGAAGAAAAGAATAAGGCTATTATTAATATATATTTCATATTTACTCTATTTAACTTGCTTTATAATATCTAAAAACTGAGCTTCTCTTGTACCACCAATTTTTTTAGATAATAATTTCATATCTTTAGGATCAGCAAAATAAAATGTTGGAATACCTATAAACTTGTAAGGTAAGATTTCCTTGTCTTTTTTAATATCCATTATTACAGAAACATAATTATCATTTGTATAAGAGATAATCTCTTTATCTTTAAAAACTTTTTTCTTCATATAATTACACTCTGGACATGTTGGAGTAGAATACATTATCATGAGTTTTTTGTTTTCTTTTATAGCTTTTTGTTTTGCTATATTTAAATCTTTTTCAAAATTTATACCAGCTGCAAATAAAGATACTGTAAAAAATAGTATTGTTGTAAGTAATTTCATAAAAACTCCTTTTATAAGAAATCATTATAATTGATTATCTTAAAAGGAGTCTAAAAATTTATAATTAAATTAGTCTTCTCTTGAAGTAGTTTCTAATAAGTGATATCCAAATTGAGTTTGAACTGGACCATGAACAGTATTCAAAGCTTTGTTAAAAACTACTGCATCAAATTCTGGAACCATTTGACCTTGTGAAAAATGACCTAAATCTCCACCTTGAGCACCTGAAGGACATTGAGAATACTCTTTTGCTAAATCTTCAAATGTTTCACCATTTTCAATTCTTGTTTTTAATTCATTACATAACTCTTCTGATTCTACTAATAAGTGTCTAGCTGTTGCTGTTGCCATATTGTTATTTCCTTTAAATTTTTTTGAATTTTAACATAATTACTTTTCAAAGACTTTAAAGTATTTACCTTTTATCTTCCCTCTCTCTAAACCTTTTACAGCTTTTTTTATAACTTCTTTTTTAACTGCAACATAAGAGACAAAATCTAATATATTTATTTTTCCTATATCATTTTTATCAAGTCCAACACCAGCTGTTAAAGCACCTAAAATATCCCCTGCTCTAACCTTCTGTTTCTTTCCACCAAGAATAAAAATAGATCTAAAATCTGAATCAATTTTATAGTTCATATCATCTACAACTGTAGTCATATCTTCAAACTCAACATCATCAAATTTTTCTTTAATTAAATCCATTCTATTATCATCTATATTAGTAGCTAAAGTTACGGCAAGTCCATTTTTCCCAGCACGTGCTGTCCTTCCTATTCTATGAGTATGAACCATCTCATTTCGCGCTACATCATAATTTATTACTAAATCTATATCATCAATATGTAAACCTCTAGAAGCAACATCAGTAGCTATTAAAATAGGATATGATTTATTTGAGAAAAGAATAATAGTTTCATCTCTATCTCTTTGGTCTAAATCAGAATGAAGTGTTAAAACATCTAATCCTAAATCAAGTAAATCATCTGTCAATTCATCACATTTTATTTTTGTGTTACAAAATATAAGCACTGATTTTGATTTATTTGAAGAAATAAGTGAAGGAATTAAAGCTGTCTTTACCTCTTCTGTTACACTATAAAATTTTTGATTTATTACTTCACTTGTATGTACTGCTTCGCTTTGCACAAAAATTGGTTTATTTAATATTTCATTTGATAATTTTTTAATATTATCTTCATAAGTAGCAGAGAAAAGTAAAGATTGTCTATATTGTGGAACATTTTCAATAATCTTTAAAATATCTTCATAAAATCCCATATCTAGCATCTTATCTGCTTCGTCTAGTACTAACATATTTACATTTGAAAAGTCAACTTTTGTTTCATGTATATGTTGTAATATTCGTCCAGGAGTACCAACTACAATATGCGCACCATGATTTAATGATGCAACTTGGGGCTTAAAAGGAACTCCTCCACATAAAGTAAGTACTTTTACATTATGAATATGTCGTGAAAGTTTTCTTATTTCTACTGCAATTTGATTTGCAAGCTCTCTTGTAGGAGCCAAAACAATTGACTGAATTCTAAACTTTTTTACATTTAAAGCATTTACAATTGGAATTGAAAAAGCAAGTGTTTTTCCAGAACCAGTTTTAGCCTGTCCAACTACATCTTTACCATCTAAAATAGAAGGTAAAGATTTTTCTTGTATTGAAGTTAAATTAGAAAAACCTAATGTTTCTAAATTCTTTTTAAACTCACTTGGTATTTCTAAATCTTTTAAATTTGAGATAAATTATCCTTAATTATATTTTTTTAAAATAGTATGATACTGACAAAATTATAGCTAAAATAACCGCGACTCCATAGTATTTGTACTCTTCTGCATAAGTTAAAACAATCTCTCCCATTAAGTAACTTACTCCACCAATAACTATTGCCCAAGCAATAGCTGCAAGTGCATTATACATAGTGAATTTTTTAAATGAATATTTTGTAAGTCCCATAGCAAGAGGAATTAAAGTTTTTATTCCATAAATATATTTTTGAAGAAAAACTACAGTTGAACCATATTTACGCATAAGAAGATGAGCTAAAGCTACTTTTCTACCATATTTTTTCATAGTATCATTTGCATATGCTTTGTTTGTTCGTGCCATATAAAATAAAAACTGATCTCCTATAAAATTTGAAGTTCCTGCAACAACCATTGAAACTACTATATTTAAATCACCAGCATATGATAAGACACCTGCAATTACAAGCCCTACAAAACCTCCACCGAAAGAATATAAAAATAGTGCAATATATCCCCAGTCTCTAATAAACTCTTCCAACTTAAACCTTTATCTCAAAAAACTCTAAAGATTCTTCAACTTCACTATCATCTAAATCAATTGACTCATCTTCTATTTTTTCTTTTATTTTATTAATTATGTAATTCTTCACTTTAACTCTTGTATCTTCAATATCATCGACTATTACAAAACCGTTAAATTGAATTTCATTGTCATAGAATACAAAAGTTCCATTACAATTTGATTCTATAAATTCTGAAATTTCTCTATATGAAATATCACAGGGTGTACAGTTCCAACCATAGTCTTCAATTTCTTTATCTTCAAATAATTCTACACCATCTGTTTGATGATCAAAATATAACATCCGAGGTTGGTTTAAAAAAATTATTTCTTGCCAAGCCATAATTGGTTTTAATGTACAAATAGTTCCTGATATAGCGGGTTTATAATCTTTAAATATATTTATCGCTGTAGCTTTTATATCAAGTAAAGGTGAAACATTTTCTTGTGCACTTAACTTAAAAATTATTGGTATTGATAATGGACATTCTTCATTGATATAAACTTTACCATTTACATCGATTAGAACTTCTTGTTTTAATTCTATAGCATTTAGTATATTTGTAATATCAACTTTGATATCTAAATCTTTTATATTAATTTGATTCAAAACTTTCCTTTAAAATGATGTGCGATTGTAACTAAAATTGATTAAATTTAAGGAGTATTATACACTCTGTATATGTCTTATAAGAAATTTTTAATTTTTTTAGAAAATTCATAAAAAACTTTTACATTTCTTAAGATTAAATTATATATACTGAATGTACTTATAATTTAAAAAGGTAAGAAATGTCCCTGTTTCAAAGGTTTTGTAAACATTTTTATAAGAATCACACAAAAACTATCTATATTATAGATATCCTTTACATGAAAGATATCAATGCAGTATATGGATTTGAAAACGGAAATTTCATACTATCTCAACTTTTTAAACTTCTAAAAAAAGATATAAAAGAACAAATACTTTTTAATTTAGAAAGACGCGTTTGTATTGAAGTAAAAAATACTCATGTTGATGTTTTCACAATAACAATTTATGAAGAATTAAATGAAATGGAAATTATGGAAGTGAAAAATATTATTTTTAATAATATAGTCACTAACCAATTTGGTCTTTTACATAACGAAATTATGATTGACATTGATGTTACTATTGGATGTTCAAAAGGACAAGAAAAAGATTTACAAGTATATGCTGAAAAAGCTTTACATAATGCAAAACTAAACTATATTCATTTTATGTATTATGATTCAAAACTATATAAAAATCACTTTTTAAATGAAGAATTACTTGACGCTTTACATAGAAATATAAAAGAAAAAACTGTTGAGCCATTTTTTCAACCTATTCAAGATAATAAAACATCAGAAATAATCAAATATGAAGCTCTGATGAGAATCTTTGACAAAGATGGCCAAATTATCATGCCTCAAGTGTTTTTAGGTAAAGCTAGAAAATATAGATTATTTAACAAATTAATGGAAATACTTATTTTAAAAGTAATAGATTATATTGAAAAATATAAAATTCATGTAAATATAAATCTTGACTACAATGATATTTTAAATCCTTCAATGAAAGATTTAATTATTAACAATATTAAAAACTCAGATGTTGGTAAATATTTAACTGTAGAAATTCTAGAGAGTAAAAAGATTAATAATTTTTATTTAGTAAATGATTTTATTAATGATTTAAAAACATATGATGTACAAATTGCTATTGATGATTTTGGTAGCGGTTTTTCAAATTATGAGCATATTTTAAATATAAATACAGACTATATAAAACTTGACGGAAGTCTAATAAAAAAGATTGACGAAGATGTATACTATAACCTAGTAAAAAGTATAGTTCAATTTTGTAAAGAACAAAATATAAAAGTTGTCGCAGAATTTGTAAGTGATTTAAGAATTCTAAGATATGTAAAATCCCTTGATATTGACTATTCACAAGGCTATTACATTGGAAAGCCTGAAAGAATAGAAAAAATAATTGGAGGTAATGATGAAAACTAAATTAAAAGAAATTACTGATTCAACAGTTACAGAACTACTTGCAAATGAGATTATACTACCTTCAAACTATTTTCAATGTTTTGATAAACATGCTAAAACTATTGATTTAGATTTAGACAGTGAATCTTTTGAAAAAGAATTGAGTGAACTAATTTTAGATGAATTCAATGAAATAAACTCATATGTAAATGAAGCAGTAAAAACTATTGATACAGCTGCAGGAGTTACACTAGAAGCTCAAAAAGCTATCAAAGATAACAATACATTAGTGTTAAAAAATTTATATACACAAATTAAAACACTGCAAACAGAACTACAAGAAATTACAGATAATGTATATAAAGATTATTTAACAAAAGTACATAACAAAAAATGGTTATATCATAAGTATCTAACAAGAGAAGCAACATTTAAAGATGATAATATCATTATATTAGTAGATGTTGCAGATTACGAATACATTGCAGATACATACAATAAATTAATATCAAATAACCTTCTTGTATTTATAGCAAATTACTTAAAAAATAAGTTAGGAGAAGAAAACTTAGACTTCAATGTCTCAAGATATCTAACTAGTAAGTTTATTATTTCTATCAACAGTGATGATGTTCAACAATTAGAAACTATTATGAGTACTATTTCAAATGTTTTATATAACACAACACTAAAAAGTAACTCAGGAGTTATGATTAAACCTACTTTTGATTATGCAATAAGAAAAGTTAAAAAAGATCAAGCTTTTCATGAAGCATTAGATAGTTTATTAAAAAATATTGAAGAAGTTAAAAAAAGTTAGAATAAAAAGATTTTATTTTATTCTGACTATCTTCTATATTTAATTCTTCAAATCTCACAACTGTACCTATTTTTGCCTGTGCTAATTTAAAACAATCTATTGACAAAACTGAACCAATTTTAGGATAACCACCAATAGTCTGTCTATCTTTTAACAAAATTATTGGTTGTCCATCTTTTGGTATTTGTATTACACCAAAAGAGATTCCTTCAGAGACAATACCATCTAAACTAGATTTTATTTGTTCACCTTTTAATTTACATGCCATTCTATTAAAATCACTTGTAACTGTAAAACTTGAATTAAAAAACTTCTCTTTTTCTTCTTTTATAAAACTGCTTTCTTGATAAGATAGAACTACTCTTAAAGTTAATTCACTTTCATATTTTGGTAATAAATCTTCTCTAACTCTTTTTTTAACAATAGCTTTTGTATCTACAAAAGGTAAAAAGTCATTATTAACTAACTTATTTCCAGATAATCCCCCAAGACTATCTTTTATCGAAGTTGAATTACTTCCAAACTCTTTTTTGATTGTAAAACCATTTTTAACAGCAAAATATACTCTAGTTCCAGATGTAAACTTACCTATATTAATAGTATCACCTGCTTTTATATTATAGCTTTGCCAAACTGGTTTTAAAACTCCATTTATAAAAAACTCACAATACGCACCAGTAATAGAAATAGTAGTATCTCCTATTGACTTAAGTTCAACATTTGAAAAAGCTATTTCAAGTAGATTATCGTTTATATCATTATCTAAAAGTTTATGTGCCCATAAAGCTGCATATTCATCTAAAGAACCAGCACTAGTAACACCTAAATGAGCGTAGTTATATCTTCCTCTATCTTGAACTAAAGTAAAAACTCCTGCTTTTATAACTTCAAAACCACTCATATAACTCCACCTTGATCTAAAAAAGTTTCTTTTGATATTGGATTAAATTTTATTTTAGAATCAATTGAAACTGGTGATAATTCTTCTAATTTTTTATCAAAAAGTTCAAAAGTTGTTCTACCTAATATATTCCATCCACCTGGTGAATTTTGAGGATAAATTGCAGTTTGATTATCTGCAATTGAAACAGAACCTTTAGGTGTAAGTTTTCTAGGACTCTCTAATCTTGGAACTATAATCTTTTCATCAATAGAAGCTAAATAAGCAAATCCAGGTAAAAATCCTATTGCATAAACTTCATATATTTTTGAACTATGTATTTGAATTACTTCTTCTACACTTATATTTGCAAAAGAAGCAACTCTTTCTAAATCTAGTCCAACTTCTTTTCCATAATAGACATCAATATTTATAAGAGTTGAATTATTTTCTTCATATGGTTTTAGATTCTTTAACTCATCTTCTAAAAAGCTTTTTATACCTTCAAAATCAAATTTAAAAATATCATAAGAGATAAATAAAGAAGTATAAGAAGGAATAATCTCAATTAAACCTTTATCATTTTTTTCTTTTAATCTTTTATAAGCACTTTTAACTTTTAGTGAAACTTCTTTAGAAATTGTATCACTAAAATAGATAATTAAAGAGTCAGCAGAAGCAATTTTTATATTCATTAACTTAAAACTTTTTGTAAAGCTTTTATAAACTCTAAAGCATTTTCTCCATCTCCATGAACACAAACAGTATCAGCTTTCAAAAACAGTTTTTTGTTATTTATACTTTCAAGATAACCTCTTTCTTGTAAGTTTTTAATTCTTTCCATAACTTCTAATTCCTCATGAACAATTGCATTTGGTAACATTCTCGAAACTAATGAACCATCATCATTATAATTTCTATCTGCAAATACTTCATGGAGTAGTGAAATACCATATAACATAGCAGTATGTTCATAAGCTTCATAATTTGGTGTTGATAAAATCATTAATCTAATATTTTTATCATAAGAAGCCACTGCGCTTAGTATTGCTTTAAAGATATTTTCATCTCTCATCATATCATTATATAAAGCACCGTGAGGTTTCACATAAGCTACTGTTGTATTATGAAGTTTACAAAAAGCACTAAGTGCTCCTAGTTGATAAAGAACAATAGATTTTATCTCTTCTAAAGAACAAAGCATACTTCTTCTTCCAAAACCTACTAAATCTTGATAACCTGGATGTGCACCAATTGTCACGTTATACTTTTTTGCAAGTTCAACAGAACGATTCATAGTAAGAGAATCTGAGGCATGAAAACCACATGCTAAATTTGCCAAAGAGATATAAGGCATAATCTCTTCATCTTTACCCATTTTCCAAATACCAAAACTTTCACCCATATCACAGTTTAGTCTAATATTCATATTATCACCTTGCATTAATATTCCTTTATTTTACCATATATTAAACAAATAACTTCAAGAGTCATCTCTTATACCAGTCTTGTTTATTCTAATAATTCCTAGAATTAAAACCATTGCTATAACAAAATATAAGTTAACATCAACATATGAAGCAACTAAAATTGTCATACCACTTGCTAATATTGCAATATTTCTATATAAAAATGAGTATAAATAAATCAATACACACGCCATTACAAATAATAATTCTGTCATTCTTTTTCCACATATTAAATTTCGACAAAATTTTAACTAGCTTAAGTGTGTAAGAAGTGGGTTTTATACCACTTCTAAACTAAATTTATTTAATCATTTGATTTGGTAAATAATGTACAATTTCAGGGAAGAATGTAATTGCCATTACTGTTATAATCATCATTATAAAAAATGGAAAAGTTGCCTTTAAAATAGTCTCTATTTTCTCATTGGATATACTTTGTATAACAAATAAGGAGAAGCCAACAGGAGGCGTAATTTGTGCCATTTCAACCATAAATACTAAAAATACACCAAACCATAAAGGATCAAATCCTGCTAATACAACAATTGGAAGAACAATAGGAAGAGTCATAACTACAATTGAAATTGCTTCAAGAATCATTCCTAAAATTATATACATAATACCAATAAGTAAAATTAACATTAAAGGAGATAATCCAAGTCCTGTAATAAACTCACTCATAGCTCTTGCAATTCCTAAAAATCCAATTACTTGAGAAAGAAAAACTGCACCTGCAATAATAAAACTAATCATTGTTGAAGTCTTAACAGAATTTAAAACTGCTGTTCTAAAAATTTCCCAAGAAAAGCTTTTGAAGTATATAGCTAATAATGTTGCACCCATAACTCCTAAAGCCGCAGCTTCAGTTGGAGTAGCAAGTCCTCCATAAATAGAACCTAGGATCAAAGTAATCAAAGAAAATACTGGAAGTAAATCTTTTAAAGAATCTATTTTTTGTTTAAAAGTAAAGGTCTCTTTTACTTCTGGTTCAACACTTGGATCAACTTTTGCAGCAATCATAATATAAATTGAATATAAAGTTGCAAGTAAAAGCCCAGGAAGAATTCCCGCAATAAACAACTTACCAATAGAAGTATCAGCTAATACTCCATAAATAATCATAATAAGAGAAGGAGGAATTAAAAATCCTAAAGTTCCAGCACCAGCAAGTGAACCCATTGCAATTGATTTTGAATAACCTCTTTTTTTAAGCTCATCAAGTGTAATTTTTCCAACTGTAGCAGTAGTAGCTGCACTTGAACCTGAAACTGCAGCAAAAAGCGAACATGCTGCAACATTTACATGAAGTAAACCACCAGGAATATAACTAAGCCAAGGTTTTAAACCATTTAACAATCTTGTGGAAATAGAAGACTTATATAAAATTTCGCCCATAAGTATAAACATCGGTAAAGCAGCAAGTGACCAAGAATTTAATGCATCATATAAAGAGCCTGCTAATAAATCTCCTATCTTGTCATATACAGAAATAACAGGTGGAAGATTATGGTCAAAAAGGAGCATTCCCAATATACCAGTTAATATCAATGATACTCCAATCCAAATAGATGAAAGTAAAAATGCGAACATTACTACAATTATAATAACAGATAAAATTAGTGGATCAGATATCATTTTTAAGCCTTTTAATAATAAATGCAACAACTGCAAGAATAAACAAAATAGTTCCAATAGGCATAACTATTTGCGTTAAATATAGTGGTGTTTCTGAAACTGCTTCAGATAGCATTTCCAACTCATAAGAATCATATGTAAAAAGTATTGTTCTATAAAGAATAAAAGCTAATACACATAAGGTAATAATTGCAGCAATTACATCAATAAAACCATTTGTATTTTTACTTAATCTTGATGTAATAATATTTATACGAATATGGCCATCTTTTGCAAATGTATATGCTAAACCTAAAAAGATTGAAGCTAAATACAAATACCCACTATATTCATCTGCAATCATTGTAGACATATTAAAAAAGTATCTTAAAAAAATCTCTGTTAAGATTAAACCTACTAAACTTACTAATAATATTCCAGATAAATAAGCTCCGCCTTTGCAGAGCTTATCTATAAAATTTGATAGAGTATCCATCTTTTTACTTTCTATATTCTTCGAAAATCTTTTTAATATCAGAACTTGCACCATCTAAATATTTAGATAATAAATCATTTGCAATTTTGTCAAGCTCTGCTTTTAATTGAGCACTTGCATCGTTAACTTTCATTCCATTTTTAACCAATGTTTCTAAAGCAACTCTATCTTCTTCTTTTGAAGCTTCCCATTGAGATTTTTCAATTTCAGAAGCAGCTTTTAACATGGCATCTTTTTGATCTTTTGTTAGTGTATTCCAGTAGTCTAAATTAATAGTAACAGCTTGTAAAGGATATGCATAATTTATTTTAGTAAAATTATCTAATACTTCCCAAAATTTCCCATCTTTACCCGATGCAGATGATGTTACAACTGAGTTAACCATTCCCGTTCTTAATGATGAATAAACTTCTCCCCAAGGAAGAGCAACAGCATTTCCTCCTGCACTATTTACAAATGCAGCTGAATTCTTATCATAAGTTCTTGTTTTTGCACCTTTGAAATCAGAGATTGAAGTCATAGCTTTATTTGAATAAAATCCAGATGGTGGCCAAGTTACACTATAAAGTAATTTTTGATTCCATTTTTTAGCAGTTTTTTCATATGCTGGTTTTGAAATTTGATATAACTTATATGCATCATCATATGATTGAGCAATAAAAGGTAAAGCAGAAATACCAAATACTTTCCCTCCACCAGATGTAAAAGGAATAAACATATCTGTCATTGCAACAGTACCATCTTTAACAGCTTTTAAAGGATTTCCTTTAATTAATGATGAACCAGCATGAACTGTAATATTAACACTTCCTTTAGAATAGTCTTTTACTAAAGTTGCAAATTTTTCAGCACCTTTTGTATGGAAATTATTTGCTCCATACTTTGCATTTAAATCCATTTTTACATTAGCTGCCATAAGCGATGCAGCTAACCCTGCGATTAATAAACCTTGTTTTAACATTTTAACTCCTTAAGATTAATATATGGAAGATTATCAATCTTAAGTGAGGAAACAGTGAGTTTTTAAGTTTTAGTCTATTTTTCGCAGTTTATAACCAGTTTGTGTAATATTTTGAATTAATTCTAAAGGAAGTTTCTGCCTTAGTTCTTTTATAAATGTTTTTAATGCACTCATACTCATAGTTCTATCTTTCCAGATATATTCATCTATTTGCTCATAAGTAACTACTTGATTTTTGCTTCTATAAAGTAAAAGCAAAAACTCTTTGTCTCTTTTTCGTAAATTTATTACCTCATCTTTATAGATAAGTTCATGGGCTTGGACATTAAAATAGCACTCTTTAGAAAATATTAAATTAGTAGTCAACCTATTTCCTAAAGCTTTTATTATTCCATTTAAAAGATTTTCAGAATTTATAGGTTTTAATATATAGTGATTTATATTCAAGTTAATCAAATCTAAAAGATATTCTTCATTTGAATAAGCAGTAACCATAATTACAATCACATCTAAATTTTCTTCTCTAATTTTTGTTATCATCTCGATACCATTTTTATTTGGCATTTCAATATCACTTAAAATAATACTTGGTTTGTATTCAAGATATAAATCATATCCATCTTCACCGTTTGAAGCTTCCAAAACATCTTCAAAATAATAGTTTAAAGTATTCACTAATCTTTTTCTAATACCATCTTCATCTTCTACACAAAGAACTGTATAGTTTTTAAATTGTTCTAATAGTTTCTCATCCATTATCCATCTCCACTCGAACTCTAAATAGTGCACCTTTTTCACTATTTTCAACACTAAGTTCACCATTCATATTTTTTTCAATAATCATCTTTGCCATATAAAGACCAAGTCCTGTACCTTGCGAACTCTCTTTTGTAGTAAAATATGGTTCGAAAATCAAATCAATATGTTCTTCTTTTATTCCCCCAGCATTATCTTCTACTGTTATAAGAACATCTTTACCATCCACATCAACAACTACATCAATTTTTGGATTTTCTATCTCTCTTTGATTTAATATATCTTTTGCATTTGAAATAAGATTTAGCATAACTTGTGCAAACTCTCTTTCATATCCATTTATTATAGAGTTGCATTTTACTCTCTTGGTTAAATTTATATGATAACTTTTAATTGAAGCACTCACTAAAGTAACAGCCTCATTACATGCATCATCCACATAAAACCTTACTTTCTTTTTATCAGGTTTAAAAAAGTTTCTAAAATCATCTATTGTATGTGACATAAATTGTATTAATCTATTTGATTCCTTAACACTTTCATTGATTAATTTATCATCTAGTTTTTTAAACTTATTTGCAGTTTCTAGTTCCATTAAGATACCAGATACTTCAGTTAATGGTTGTCTCCATTGATGTGCAATCATAGAAAGCATCGCTCCCATTCTAGCAAGCCTTGACTGATGAAGCATAGCCCTATCTTTTTTCTTTGCTTCCTTTAAAGCTTTATCAATCTTTTTT